>JAYVIX010000033.1:0-2640 GCA_043769845.1 Cytophagales bacterium | reverse complement strand
ATTCTCATTGTCAATACTTTTCAGCACCAAGCGGTGCATCTCTAGTAAATTCCGTTTGGTAATATCTTCCTTTCCTACAAGTAAATCTGCTACAAAATCTACCGCTACAGAATGATTGATTGCCTCCAAGTGCTCGCGCATAGATTTTCCTCCAATTGTAACACCTTCGTTCACTACCAATTGTGTTTCCTGCAACGTAAGCGTGTTTCCCTCAATCCGATTACTGTCAAACGTGTATTTGATCGCAAAATATTCCTTCATTTTCAGCAATTGCGTCTGATTCAAAGGCTTTTTTTCAGACCAGATATTTTTCAATTCATCTGCTCTTTTTAGTTTTTGCTGAACGCTTGTGCTCAATTCCGGCAGTTTGAATGCGTTTTTGCTCGTCAAATATCCCACCCGATCTTCTGCCGCTTGCAAAATTTCCATCGGATTGTTTTCGTATTCCAAAAGCGAATAGATTTTTTCTGCCAAATACAATTTTCGTATTTCGGCATATTCAATCTTCAAATTTTCCGCCAATGATTTTAGATGCACTTCCGAAGGCGTACGCTGGTTGTTCTCGTATTTAGAAAGCAAACCTTGATCAATTCCTGAAAGTGTGCTCAGTTTCAAGAATGTGAAACCAAGTTCTTTTCGCGTAGCGGCAATTTTTTCGGAAAGTGTCATGTCATTGACTTTTTATGTCATGACAAATTTAGTCAATATAATTATTGATTGACTTTATATCTTTACTTTTTAAAAATAAAGTAAACGGCAATCACTAAGAACCAAAACTGATTAAATGATTCAAATTAAATTTATCCGTTTTAAATAGGCAAACAGATAAAAGTGTAAAAAATGAAAGATATACTATTTTTGAATTACTTTTAATTCAATCATATTAAATGAGCCTCCATTAGATTCATGGCCTATTTTATTGGCTGGCACTTGAAAAACATATTCATTTTTTTCTCTGGGTATTACATGTTCTTTCACTGCCGATCTGCCTAATGGTTTGGCCGGCAGTTTGACGCCCAGTTCTTTGAGGTATTTTCGGGTGGCTCTTGTACAGTAAATCTGATCTGCCAAGATCTCCTTGGGATAATAGCCAAAACACTTCTTGTATTGCCCAACATAGTCTTGCAGATGGCTGCCTTGTATTTCGTGATATTGATAATGTCGAAATTCTCCACCTTCGTATTACTCACTTTTGTTTCTTTGATTCCGTTGGTAATCAGGTTTTCAAGAAATTCCTTTTTCTCGCTTTCATCTCCATAATAGTAGTATGATTTTACGCCCATGCTGGCCTAGTCGCTAATTTCGCGTTCGTACAAAATAGAAAACCCATATCATCAAAATAAGAGTTGTGACTCCCATATGTGTTGATTTTGACTTTGTAAACCTCACTACTTTCACCTTCAGAAAGAACATTGCTATACTCTGGATCTAAAGAGTTATTCCTACCAGGAACTGGGAAAAGTACTTAAAATAAAAAATGGGTGAAATAGAACGTAATTCTGATTTAGATTTTATTCAAGACCACCACTACTTTATACGCCTGAATGATTCGGTCTATCTGTTTGTTCCATTCTGCAAACTCTTTCTTTTCGAGCAAAAGAGTATTGATTTTGAAACTCAAGCGATACACCATTTTCGATTTTTCGAGCGAGTAGCGAATCGAATAACTGAACTTTTCGCCTTTGTATTCGATGTCTTTGGGAAGCGGTGCCGCTTTGTAGCCATTTGGGATTTCGAGCGCATACACCGTATTTTTTACGAAACAAAACTCAAACTCACGACCCATTTTACGATCGGTCGTGTCTATCTTGAACGATTGAAACGATTTGTCCAGATTCAGATTGATATACCAGTTTCCGTCTATTTTTCTGGCATAATCTTGTAATTCCATCTCGGCCGTGATGTATAGCGGTTTGTCGCGCTCTTCGAGATTTTTGTAATTAATATTCACTATTTTGCACTTATTGCTTCCTCTCGAAAGCAATTGTTTCATTCGCTCCTCCTTGTCGTCACTGCGAGCCAACATTAAGCGTTCGGTTAAGTCGTATTTGTGATAACCTTCCCATTGTGTCGAGATAGTGCCGAGCAATTTAGAATCGCCCAAAACGATGTGAGTCGAATCGAAAATAGTGTTCGCAAGGGCCGTCATCACTGGGACTTTTATCACTTGAAACGAATCTGGACTGATTGAAACCATCGCTTCTTTGCCTTGGATAAAACCACTAGGAAAACCGTACGGCAAAAAACGAGCCGTAGCATCCAAAAACACCCAACGCTTGTTCATGTACACGGCCGCAATCATGTGGTTGTCGGAATTGGGCGCAGGAAGTTGGGCATAGCTGTAAGGCAAATCACGCGTCCCGATCCAACAAACATAGGCTGGCAAACGGGCTTGTTTGTACATGAATGTAAGAATGCTCGCCATATCTTTGCAATCGCCATAGCGTTTGCGAAAAATGTCATTTGCCTGACGTGGAACAAAACCTCCAAGCCCATCTTCAAATGCAATATATTTCATGTTATTTTGAACCCAATAATAGATCGTACGCACGAGATCTTCGTCAGAAACCGCTTTTTTCTTGAGCGAATCAACCAACACAACTATTTTAGGATCAGGAGCATCTAAGTTTAGGTCTTTCA
>JAYVIX010000032.1:0-8119 GCA_043769845.1 Cytophagales bacterium | reverse complement strand
GCGCGTCACACCAGCAAGAATAGAGTCGTTTAACTCTGGCGTAATCAGCGTGTTACCGATTACAAACATAAAATTCATCGTTCCAGCTTCTTCTATGTATTGATGTTCGGTACTATCCGTCCAAATCAATTGGTCGAACCCTTTTTGTTGAGCCAATCGAGCTGGGTAAAGCGAAGCCGCATAGTTGGCCGAAGTTTTCGCAGCTCCTAAACCACCTTTTGCTGCACGTACATAATGCCTTTCTACTAATACTTTTACAGGAGATGAATAATATTTGCCAGAAGGTGAAAGAATGATCATAAATCTGTAAGAATCCGAAGCTCTTACACGTATTTCGGCATCCATCGAAAACATAAATGGCCTGATATACATCGAACTACCTTCCGAAGTAGGAATCCACGCTTTATCAAGTTCCAAAAGGGCTCTTAATCCTTCGATGAATACATATTCAGGAATAGCTGGCATACACAAACGGTCTGCTGAAATATTCATTCGAGCGAAATTCGCAGTTGGGCGAAAAACGCGCGTTTTGCCATCAGCACACGGAAAACCTTTCATTCCTTCGAAAATAGATTGTCCGTAATGAATGAAATTGGTCGCAGGACTAAGGCTTAAGTTCTGAAAAGGGACGATTTTGGGCGCTCCCCATGCTCCGTCTGCATAATCGCACACAAGCATGTGGTCTGAAAACACTTTGCCGAAGCCAAGATTGTCGAAATCAGTTTCGCTTAAGCGACTCTTTTGTACTTTTTGTGTTTCGATGTGCTGTGTAGTGTTCATACCCAGTTTTTAATAAAGGGCTACGAAGGTAGGAAAACATGACATTTCTACCAAAACATATCCATTGTTTCTGTTGATTTACAATGTACTAAATCAAGAATTCTCGTGAATTTTCCAGATATTAAAATGAATAATTATTTATTTTAATATCTGCAAATCTTATTTCTTAAGAATTCGAGCTATGTAAAAGCCATCAAATCCTTCAGAAGGCCAGATTTGTTGTTCGGCCAATAGTTCGTATTCATGTGGAAAGGCTGCAAGGAATTTTTCTACTTGTGATTTATTTTCAGAAGGTAGAATACTGCAAGTAGCATATACCAATATGCCGCCTTTTTTGAGCATTGTTGGATATGTATGTAAGATTGTATGCTGAATCGCACGCACTTTTTCGATTTCGTGAACTGAAAGTTTCCATTTGGAATCCGGATTTCGTTTCAAAACACCTAAGCCCGAACAAGGAACATCGAGCAACAGTCGATCAGCAGTCGATTGGTATTTTTGAAGCGTTTCTTCTGAAATCAAATCAGTTTGTACGATCACCGTTCCTGCACGCGTTGCACGTTGTTTTAGGTTGTCAAGCTTACGTTGCTCTACATCCATCGCAATTATTTGGCCTTGGTTTTGCATCAGAGCCGCCAGATGCAATGTTTTTCCGCCTCCGCCAGCACAAGCGTCAATCACGGTCATGCCTGGTTTTGCTTCTAGATAAGGTGCAATAGCCTGAGAACCAATGTCTTGTATTTCGAATAAACCTTGTTTGTATTCTTCCAAATTGCCCAGATTTTGGCGTTTTACAAGCAGCAAAGCATCTTCAAAATGGGGCACTTCTTCTACTTCTATTTCTTGTGCCGCTAGGCTTTCTGTCAGTTCTTCGGTACTAGTATTCAGCGAGTTAATTCTAATTGCGACCTTTGCTTGTTGATTGAGAGCCTTTAATTCAGTTGCCCATTTTTCGCCAAGTTCTTTTTCGCCCATCTCGTCCAACCAATCAGGAATTGATTCGGTTATTTTTCTTTCAAATGTGACTTGAGATAATTTTGAAAGAATATCATCTTTGGTCAATCCTTGCAGAGGATACCAAAGCGGTAATTCAATCTCGTTTTTGATGAAATAAACGGCTAAAGCTTTTTCGGATAATTGAAGTGCTGATTGGTCAGCACTTCCGATGGTGTTAAAATATCGCCACCAACGGACGCATTCATATACACTGGTTCCAATAAATTTGCGATCTCTCGAACCCCATTGTTTGTGGTTTTTGAAGGCTTTTTCTAAGACATCGTCTGTGTATTTGTGCTCTTGAAAAATGGTATTTAGGCATTCGATAATGCCATTGACGATATTCTGGTGAAGTTTCAAATCCGATTTTTGCCCAAAGGTATTAAAAGCAAATCAACATCCACGAATGCTGATTTGCTTTTAATACCTTTTAAGATAAATCGTAGTGTTTTCGGGTATATTGTGCTTTTTTGTGTCCGTGGTTCGATTTTCCTGTTACTTTTTTTGGCATCCACGGTTGGTGGTTATAGTCTTTATTACTGCAACTTGCGAGTAATCCGACTAAAAACAAGGCGAGAATGAAGAGCGTATTTTTCATCTTTTTTCTTGTTTGATTTCATGTAATATCTACGCAAGAAAGTGTGTAAATGTTGGAACTTATTTTTGTTATTTGCAAAAAAAATAGAAGCAATGATTTATAGGGATTTTTATACTGAGCTCGGTAAACTTTTATTTGCCATAGCCAAAGCCGATGGCAAAGTAGGCGCAAAGGAATTTGAATCTTTGAAAGCGATTGTCAAAGAAGAATTAGTGCCTCTGGAAAACAGTATCGACCAGTTCGGGACGGATAATGCTTTTTATACCGAAATGGAATTTGATTTTTTAGAACAAAATTTTGGCGACCATCAATTGGCTTTTGATTCATTCATCGATTTTGTAGAAACACATAAATTGGCGATCAAACCACAAGTAAAGGATTTAATTCGTACTATTTCCGCTCGTATTGCGAGTTCAGAATATGGTATTAACAAAAAGGAAAAGGCTTTATTAGATAAGCTGAATTTAAAAATGGCGACTGTGTAAGCAAAAACAAGTCTGACAGTTTTTAAAAACATTGGTTACTTTCTGTTCATAAAGCATATGAAAGTGTAATATCAAATTCATACACCTTTAGTAAACAAAAAAGTCTCGTTTTTGACGAGACTTTTTTATTGTCCTATTTCGTTCAGTTTAAAGATATCATCCACGACTACGCCTTTTTCAGAAAATTTGACGGTGCAACATTCATTTATTGAGTCATGCTGAAAGAATAAAATCCATTTGTTGGCAGCGGCATCGTGCAAGAATTCTTTTTTCTCGACCATAGTTGTCAGTGGACGCACGTCATATGACATCACATAGGGGAGAGGAATGTGTGCAATAGAAGGAATCAGATCCGACACAAAAACGATGGTCTGTCCAAGATAATAGATCTTAGGGAGCATCATCTTTTCGGTGTGCCCATCCATTTTGAAGTATTCGAACTTGTCGAAAGTTTCTTTTTCTGTGAATTTTAATTGACCACTTTCTAAAAGAGGCAAAATATTGTCGCGTAAAAAACTTGCTTTTTCTCGAGCATTTGGATTGATCGCCCATTCCAAATGCAGCTCATTTGTCCAATAATAGGAATTGGCGAATGTAGGACACAATTGATCAGATATGCGAGATACCGCACCACCCACATGGTCGAAATGGAAATGGGTAAGAAAAACATCCGTTATCTCACTTGCTTCAAACCCAGCTTTATTGATTGATTTTAAAAGAGAGCCATCACCGTGAAGATGGTAATGGCTAAAAAATTTTGCATCTTGTTTTGTCCCAATTCCTGTGTCGATGAGAGTTAGCGAGTTGCTGTCTTCTATCAAAAGACTTCGCATAGCCCACGTACACATGTTGTTAGCATCTGGTTCGTTTTGTTTCTTCCAGATACTTTGCGGAACTACCCCAAACATAGCACCTCCATCGAGTTTGAACAAACCGTTGTCGATGAGGTGTAGTTTCATTTAGGCTTTTACTGCTTGTTGGGCTTCCTTGAAAACGCCCATTTTAGAGAATTTATCTATACGAACACCTATGCGTTCTACTTCATCCATTTGGTTCAGTTCGGCAAAGGTCGATAAGATTGTTTCTTTGATGATGGAGGCCATTTCGATTGGGTCGGCATGTGCACCACCTAGCGGTTCTTTTACGATACCGTCAATCAGACCAGCTTTCAGCATGTCGTTAGCCGTAAGTTTCAGAGCCTCAGCAGCTTGTTCTTTATAATCCCAACTTCTCCAAAGGATCGAAGAGCAAGATTCTGGCGAGATTACAGAATACCATGTATTTTCAAGCATTAATACTTTGTCTCCAATTCCAATACCTAACGCGCCACCAGAAGCGCCTTCGCCAATGATGATACAGATAACTGGAACTTTTAACATGAACATTTCTTTCAAATTTCTAGCAATTGCTTCTCCTTGTCCACGCTCTTCAGCTTCCAATCCTGGAAATGCTCCTGGAGTGTCAATAAAAGTAACAATTGGTTTGTTGAATTTTTCGGCCATTTTCATTAGCCTAAGTGCTTTACGGTATCCTTCGGGATTGGGCATTCCAAAGTTACGAACTTGTCTTTGTTTGGTATTACGGCCTTTTTGCTGACCGATAAACATAAACGTTTGTCCTTTGATTTCTCCAAAACCACCAACCATGGCTTTGTCGTCTTTTACACCTCTATCGCCAAAAATCTCTATAAACTTATCAGCAATAGCATAGATATAATCTAGGGTGTAAGGTCTATCTGGATGTCTAGATAGTTGAACTCTTTGCCAACGGGTCAGGTTGAGATAAGTGTCCTTTTTTAGTTTCTTTATTTTATCTTCCAAAGTCGTTACTGCTCCTTCCACATCTACGTTATTCTCTTCAGCTAGTTGCTTCATGTCGGCCAGTTTGGTTTCCAATTCGGCTATCGGCTTTTCAAAATCTAGGTACGTGCTCATAAATATAGTTAAAGCGGGTTTTGCAGGTTACACACAACAAACATCGTGCAAAATTAACACGAAAAGCGAACTAAATTATTTTTCTGACTTTTTATTGACTTTTTTCTGACATCGTTTGGATAATTAAATTCAATACTATACTTTTGCACTCCCTTAACGGAAGGTAAAGGGCAAAAGAAAAATGGTGTGGTAGTTCAGTTGGTTAGAATACCTGCCTGTCACGCAGGGGGTCGCGGGTTCGAGTCCCGTCCATACCGCTAAGTGCTTGTAAATAAATAGTTTACAAGCACATTCGTTTTAATTTCTTTTGTTTTAGTATTTGGTGTGGTAGTTCAGTTGGTTAGAATACCTGCCTGTCACGCAGGGGGTCGCGGGTTCGAGTCCCGTCCATACCGCCAAATAATATTTAAATCCCTTGATTATCAATATGATAGTCAAGGGATTTTTTTTGGTTCACGGTTTGGTTGACGGAATTCCTTTTTAATTAACTGAATCTGAGAAATGTATTTCATTTTTCATTCTCCCGATTGCTTGTTTTTTCCTTGAAATATTTCTTGATTTATAGTTGAATCATTTTTTTACATTTTTAGATGTCTTTCAACGAAAATTCAAGAGTAAAAATACCTGCGATTTTGCATTTATGCAGATTGGGTTACGAATACCTATCGTTGAAAAATGCACGCTATGACGAAGGCACAAATATTTTTACGGACATTTTCAAGGAAAGTATTTTAAGAATCAATCCTACCTTGACCAGTTCTGATGTAAAAAGAGAATTAGACAAAATAACTCTCACTCTCGATAACGAAGACATAGGTCATGCCTTCTACAACCAGCTCGTCTCTAGTGCTGACACAAAACTCATTGATTTTAAAAACTTCAAGAACAATTCGTTACATGTGGTGACTGAATTGACTTATAAAAATGGGGAGGAAGAATTTAGGCCAGACATCACACTATTAATCAATGGAATGCCTTTGGTTTTTATCGAGGTAAAAAAACCAAACAACCAAGATGGTGTCCTAGCGGAACATAAACGGATTGAATCTCGATTTCAAAACAAGAAATTCAGAAAGTTTGTCAACCTGACCCAGTTGATGGTTTTCTCCAATAACATGGAGTACGACAATAGCAATCCATTGCCTATCGAAGGGGCGTTTTATGCTACCGCATCTTATAGAAAACCAGTTTTAAACTTTTTCAGGGAAGAACATAAATTCGAATTAGGAACACTTTTGCTTCCCGAATCGGAGGAGAAGATCATTCAGATATTAAGAGACAACAATCTTTTAAGCATCAAGGATTCTCCAGAATTTATCACAAATAAAAATCCTGATTCGCCCACACATCGCATTTGTACTTCTTTATTGCAACCCGATCGTTTAGCTTTTATGTTACAATATGCCATTGCGTATGTAAAAGAAGAATCGGGGCTTCAGAAACACATCATGCGTTATCCTCAATTGTTTGCCACTAAAGCAATTGAAACTAAGCTAGAAGCAGGCATAAAAAAAGGAATCATTTGGCATACCCAAGGCAGTGGCAAAACGGCTTTGACGTATTACAATGTAAAATACCTGACCGATTATTTCCAAAAGAAAGGCATCGTTCCAAAGTTTTATTTCATTGTAGATAGAATAGATTTACTCATACAATCGGCCAAGGAATTCAAGAGCAGAGGTTTAAGTGTACACGAAATCAATTCCAGAGACGAGTTTGCACGAGACATTAAATCAAACAGTGCCGTTCATAACAATTCTGGAAAAGTAGAAATCACAGTCGTAAACATTCAAAAGTTTAAAGACGACAATGATGTTGTGAGAAATGCGGATTACAAGCTAAATATTCAACGAATATACTTTCTGGACGAGGTACACCGGAGCTACAACCCTAAAGGTAGTTTTCTAGCCAATTTGAACCAATCGGACACAAACGCCATTAAAATCGGTTTGACGGGTACACCTCTTTTGGGTGATGATTACAATTCGAAACTGCTTTTTGGCGATTACATTCACAAATACTATTACAATCAATCCATTGCCGATGGTTATACGCTTCGCCTGATTCGGGAAGAAATAGAAACAAGTTACAAACTCAACATGCAAAAGGCTTTGGAGGAAATTGAAATCCTAAAAGGCAATGGAGATAAAAAACTAGTGTACGCACATCACAAGTTTGTAGAACCCATGTTGGATTATGTAGTGGCTGATTTCGAAAAAGCCCGCATTGCCATGAATGACAGTACTATTGGTGCGATGGTAGTGTGCGATTCTTCCGAACAAGCCAAAATGTTATTCGAAATCTTTCAGGAAAAATATGCAGAGAAATCTTTTAGCGAAGAACATTTGTTAATGGCCGCAGAGCCAGTTTTTAGTTATGGCAATAAGAAGAAAGAATCATTTAAAGTAAAAACGGCTTCTGTCATCCTACACGACATCGGCACAAAAAGCGACCGAAAAGACGATGTAGAAGATTTTAAAGCGGGTAAAATAGATTTGTTATTTGTGTACAACATGTTGCTGACTGGTTTTGATGCACCCCGATTGAAGAAATTGTATGTAGGCCGAGTGATAAAAGCGCACAATCTTTTACAAACGCTCACGCGGGTCAATAGAACCTACAAAGAGTTCAAATATGGCTACGTGGTCGATTTTGCAGACATCCAAAGCGAATTTGACAAAACCAATGCCGACTATTTCAAAGAACTCCAATCAGAGCTGGGGGACGAAATGGAACATTACTCCAAATTGTTTAAAACGAAAGAAGAAATTGAAGAGGAAATAAGAGAGATAAAAGAAGTACTCTTTCATTTCGACACACTAAATGCAGAATTGTTTTCACAACAAATCTCACAAATCAGTGATCGTGTTGAAATGCTCAAAATTGTCAAGGTGCTGAACAATGTCAAAAGTTTATACAACCTCATTCGGCTTTCAGGTTCGTATGATTTGCTCGACAAACTTGATTTTAATAAGCTTTCAATTCTTTTTCGTGAGGCCAATAATCATCTAGCTCTTATCAATGCTAAAGTATTACTAGAAACAAGTGTGGACACGTCCAATTTGCTTAACATTGCGTTGGAAGATGTCATTTTTGCCTTTGTGAAGGTAAAAGAGGAGGAAATGGTACTGGCCGACCAGTTGAAAAACATTCTCCAAAAAACGAGGGAAATGCTAAATGGTGCCTGAACGGAAACATATAACTCATTTAAATACTGACAGTTATCGTTAATATTAACAGTAAATCATTTATAACTACTCCATTATTTTTTTTATTTTAGGATGAATAGAAGACGATAGGCTTGTTAATTGTGTATTTATTTGTAA
>JAYVIX010000031.1:0-2428 GCA_043769845.1 Cytophagales bacterium | reverse complement strand
CCGAAAGTGCAACCGCTGTTCGCATATCGAATCGGTCACGGCCAATACCTTATACACGGCATTCACATCCTGATTCAGAAAGCGATGTACATATCCCATTATGTGATTCACGGGATGGACAAAATCAATGTGAGCCATTTTGCCAAAACGATAGATTTAAGATTGAATATGTGTAGGACTTTTATTGCGCGAGTAAACAAACAGCTATCGACAAAACAATAACAGCACCTAAAAACCTTTCGATCTAAAATCGAACAACAAACCCACCGATACACCTACAATATAAGCTAGCAAATCGCTCCAAAGAAATCCTCGACCCAACACCAAAGCTCCCAATGTGGTACTGCGCATTGTTACCAATATTGGAAGCGTGCTCAGCTGAGCAAACTCAATGGCGAAACAAAAAAGCAAAGCAAAAAGTCCTGAAACCCAAAAAGTAAAACGGACGGTCAAAAATCTGATTCCAAAATAAACCATCAAGGCATACAAAGCATCGCCCAAATAAAGGTTTACAAAATCAGGAAACAAAAACGAAACCTTGCGAGCAAACAAACCTGCTACCACCACCAAAAAGGCGAATAAAAGATATTTTGATCGGCTAGTCATTTCTTGAAGATTTGTTCAAGGTATAAAACCTAAGCTTGTAGAAACGTTGAACCTTACACTTTAAAAAGAAATCACCAACTACCGCTACTGCCACCACCGCCAGACGAACCACCACCAAAACTGGAACCGCCAGAACTTGAGCCTCCCGAACTTGAACTCGAACGTTGTTTCTGCGGAATGGTATAATGCTCTTGATGCGAATAGGAACAATTGCGACATCCATACGTGCGCAATCCACTGCCCGATGAAGAATAAGTAGCCGATGACAACGTTTTGTCGCTCACCAAATATTTCAACTGAGCATTACACGTTGGACATGCCGAATAGCCAGACAGCCATTGTTTGTATTCCAAAATTTCGGTTTCTAATCCGTCTTCCGTAATCCAGACATCGTAATCGACCGATTTGTAATATTCCTCTTTTACATTAGAAGCCGATAAATAGGCATCGTCCATTTGCTCGCTTAGCCTTTTCATAGGCTTGCCGCTTTTGCTCGTTCGAGGCGCAAATCGTTTTACTTTTCTGAAATAATAAAACAAGAAGGTAGCCAAATAGAGCAACAAAAATGGCAAAGCCAAAAGCAACAAAAACCACCAAATAGCCGAATTTGATTTTTTAACAGCCATGAAAGACTCATGTGCATCGGTATAGTTGCTGGCAATAAAATTATTGAGTAGATAACGCGCTACCATTGCCCAAAAACCCAACCAAAAGGCAAGCAAAATGAGAGTAGAAGTCAAATCAAAATCGCCAAGCACAATGACGATATTGAATACAGCCAGCGTAATGAGTGCAATTACCCGTACCCATTTAGGGATATAATGTACTTTCTCTTTCGAATTTGGCTTGTCGATTTTCAAAAAAGGAAAATCGTATTTGACTCCCAAAATGATCGCTCCAACTAATGCTGCAATTGATAAGATAACAGCAAGCCCTGAAGTTGAACTTTCCGACTTGCATTCGGTCGTGGTCGGATCTGTTGAATACAATTCTTGATAGGCTTCTGGAGTACTCAAATACCCTTTTATTTCGACAAGGGCATCAATCACACCTTGGCCATATTGCTGATTTTTGAATTGAGGCACCATTTTGCCCTCTCCTATTTGATGACAAACTACATCGGGCAAAACACCTTCCATACCATAACCCGTTTCGATACGCCATTTATGATCGTCAGTAGCCACCATGATGAGTAGGCCGTTATCCTTATCTGCCTTACCAATTCCCCAGAGATTGAACACTTCGTTCGAATATTCATCAACCGACTCTCCATCCAATGTTTTCACGACCGCTACAGCCACTTGAGCCGAATTCATTTGCTCGATTTCGGTACAAATCGCATTAATCTGCACCACATCCGCTTCCGTTAGCACATTGTCAGGATTACTCACCCAACCGCCTCCATTTTTTTTCGGATTAGGTAACTCTTCTACTTTATAAGCATTTGCAAACCATGCAATCCCAATCAAAAAGGCAAAACAAAAACTCCTGATTTTCATAAAAAATGAGTGGAAATAAAATTATTGGAAAACTGAAAAAATTATAGAAATTATTAAATGAAATATTATTAATATTAAAGCCAGGTACGATAAAGCCAGCCTTCTTTCAAACTAAAATACCCAACACTATTGTGATGGTACACTTTAAAAACGCCCTCTCCCATCGAACGAATACATTGATAAATGGGTTGCAAAATTATTTTTCCTTGCTCACTCACCAAACCCATCAGAGTAGCTGGTTTATAAGGCACATATTCTGAATCTTCAAAACTTTGGTGTTGATACAATGCTTTCGCTTCGGGAATGGCGATGTTTGGAAAAGA
>JAYVIX010000030.1:0-7258 GCA_043769845.1 Cytophagales bacterium | reverse complement strand
GTCGATAGAAAGTATCGACTGTGTTTAGTAAATATGGTTAGTCACTGAAAATTTGTGCGGCATTATTTTAATACGGTTTGGTGTTTTGACAACCGTTTCCAATGATTTTTTCTGGAAAAACCATACAAAAATGTCTTGGCCATTCTGTAACTAAATTTCACCCCTAAATCATAATCAACGCCTAACTGTCTGTATTTTAAATCGTTTGATTCTTCAATACATTCATTCACAGCTTGCGTGAAAGCAGATGGCCCAGTCATACGATGCACTTCATGTGAATATTTATTATCTTTTATATTTTCCATTATCACATCCAATGTTTTCCTTAAAAAAGGATGCCCCGACTCAAAAAAGAGAGCATATTGTATGAAATATTTGTTATTATTTTCTAATGAAATAACAGCACTATCATCCTGCAAGATCAAATCATCGAGCTTTCTCAAAATCAAACTGTCTATATCGAGATAAACTCCTCCTCTTTTGTACAATATAGCGTACCTAAAAAAGTCGGCCTTGGCTGCTCCAATATGTATTTTATCGTACAAATTCAATACATCTTCTCCGAATTCTTCTTTTATGAAAAATCGAATTCTTGCATCATCATAAAATTGATATTCGTATTCTGGGTTTTTTTTCTTCAATCTATTGATATGCCAATGTGTTATCAATGGAAGTTTTGTTGTTTTGAATGTCTGATAAATTGTTTTCGGAATAGTCATTTTTATATCTGTTTCTTGTCGGTGGCAAAAATTGAAACGAGAGTTAAATAGACTGCAAATTTATATATGAATATTGTTTAGAAAGTTACCGCTATATTGCCTTTTTGTGAATATAGAGTTAAAGGATATTTGGGATGTCAAAACTTAAACAAAGTCGTTTTTTGAATAAAATGGCCGCTAAAACGAGAACGAGCGCAGTGCAAAAATTACACTGCGCTCGACTGTTCTTTCAACTAAGCAAGAACGCTTTTGATACTAATTACTTATTAAACAGCTGGTTCCTGCTGACTCACACAATGTAGCGTTCCCAAACCTAAGACCAATTCTCGGCAATTGATTCCTACTACTTTTCTGGTCGGGAAACATGTTTGCAGAATATCCAAGGCTTTTTGGTCGTTCGGGTCGTTGAATGTTGGGACCAAAACTACTTTATTGGCTATCAAAAAATTGGCATAACTGGCTGGCAATCTGATTCCTTGTAGCACCACAGGTTTTGGCATAGGAAGTGTAATAATATTGAACGGCTTTCCGTCCAGATTTTTCATTTCTTTCAGCAAAGTGAGGTTTTCTTCCAACAACACATGGTTGCCATCAGTAGTATCGTCTTCTACAATAGTGACAATCGTATTTTCGTTCACAAAACGACTGAGATCATCAATGTGACCATCCGTGTCATCGCCTAGGATTCCGTCTTCGAGCCACAAAACTTGTTTTACATTCAGATACGATTTCAGATAATCCTCAATTTCGGTCTGTGTTAAGTGTGGATTTCTGTTTTTATTCAACAGGCAAGCACGTGTGGTCAAAACAGAACCAGCACCGTTCACTTCTATCGAGCCACCTTCCATCACAATACCTGGGTGGAAATTTTGGCGAGGTTCTTGTTTCAAGATATTCTCAGGAACGGCATTGTCCAATTCGTAGGGATACTTCCCTCCCCAAGAGTTGAAATTCCAGCTAATCAGTGCTTTATCCTTTTTTCCGTTCACCTCACGCACCACAAAAGTAGGGCCATGATCTCGACACCAAGAATCGTTACTCGGGATTTGATAGCATTTTACGTTTGAAAGGTTTGCTCCTTTTGCTTCCAAAATAGCTCGTACTTCGGCTTCATGTTCGGCATCCAAAACATTGATTTTCACCAATTGATCTTTCGAAAGATGAAACACCATTTCGGCAAAAACATGTGGGATATTTGGAAAAACCTCAGGCCAAGTATCTTCGGCATGTGGCCAAGTATACCAAATGGCTTCTTGTAATTCCCATTCGGCAGGCATGCGGTAGCCTAGTTCGGCTGGGGTGGTTTCAGGAAAAACGGTTTTCATTTTTTAAGTTAACGTTCAAAGTTAACATTTGAACACTAAACCTTGAGTTTTGAATATTAAAATTGAAGACTAAATAATATTTTAATTGAAGATGGGAGTTTATTTTTAAATTTGATTCGTAAAAGAAATTATAGTAATGAGTAAATTACCCAAGGCTCCTTTAATTGAAGTTGTTTTTGAATTGCGATGGACAATTTTAACAAAAGAAGAACTTAATCAATGCCAGTATCTTCATGGGGATTTTTACTCTAAGATTAAAAATCAGTATAATTTTAGAGAGGCTCTCATTACTCCAGAAGTTCCTCTAGAAATTTGCATCGGGAGACCTACACATAGATTTAGGCAGTCACAAGATGGTTATCCTTTAGTTCAGGTTGGACCAGGAATACTAACATTAAACACAGTGGATAGCAAATATTTTTGGGACGAATTCGAATTATTGATTTTAGACGCAATAAAGAAATTTAACGAGGTATTTATCTTTCCACATGAGAAACAAATAACCTTGTCGTTACAATATTTTGATTTTATAAAATTTGATTTTGCACAAGATAATATATTTGAATATCTAGAGGAAAATCTAAATATAAATGTGGGTCAAAAAATTTACCAAAAGAAAGATAAGCCTGTTAATCTAAATTTAGGCATGCATTTTGATACAGAAGAGGGGGCTTTGTCTGTAGTTTTAAGTAAGGGTCTAAATAATGTAAAAGAAAACGGAATAATCATTCAAACAAGTTTACTATCAACTACGTTATTGCCCAATATTGAATCAATTAAAGATTGGATCTCAAAATCACATGACGTGTGTAGTCAAGTTTTTAAAGACATGACGAAAGGGAAATTATACGAAAGTTTTAAATAGTAATTCATATGCCAGCTGAATATATAGACATAAAATATTCCAATCCTACTGCCGTTTATCGTTTTGTTACTCCAAGGTGTAATGGAACGATTATTGGTTCGTCCTTTTTTGCCGAGGATTTCAATACAACAGGATTATTACAACAGGATAGTGATGAATTGTTTCTCAAAAACAGAGAATCGTTTACCAATTTTTCTTTAAGTAATAGAGAATTTGGATTAAATACCCCGCAGTTCTTAATTGATGACTCTATAGTTGATATTGACGATTTTTCTGTACAACCAAATTATGTGAGAAAGATAAAAATGAAGGTCAAGATAGCTTCTCATAGCCATAAATTTTCTAGGCTTTACACAGAAGAAGGATTGGCATGAATTACCCTTTTTATGATAGTATCTTGTTCTGAAAGTATTCTTCAAGGAGATTTAATATTAGAATGTCCAATTATTAAGCCTCCAACAACTTTTGATATTGAAGAAATACCTGAAATCGAGATTTCATTTTTGAATGTTGTCGTTTTAAGCCAATCTTGTGATTTAGAAAATAGAAAGATTGATATTGTCCTCGTTTCTCCTTATTACACTTTAGATTACTATCTTTCACAACTTCCTTTAGATCAACAAAATTCAAAGGGCAAAGCCAAATCGATACAAGATTTGCTTCAAGGCAATAGACCAAGTTATCATTTATTAAGCAAAGATGAGAAAGTTGGTGATCAAGCCTTGGTTGTTGATTTCAAGAATGTATACGGAGTAAGTTTTGAGTATTTGGAACAGTATGTCAAAAAAATAAATAGTAGAGCAAGAATATTGCCACCATTTAGAGAGCATTTGTCACAAGCGTTTGCTAGATATTTCATGAGGGTAGGCTTGCCTAGTCAAATTCAATATTAAAAATCAAAAACTAGAAGATGACCCCCGTGTTCCACAAAACACTTTTATTTCGCTTTATGAGACAGAACGAGGTGATAAGTAGCAATAAATCCTAATTTCCAAGCTTATAGTCAATCCCCAATCTGGCAAGTCTTAGCGTAGCGACTTGTGTCGGCAATAATTGAAGTCTTCAGACTTCAGCAACCATAGTTAACTTTGCGCCAGAATGGGACGGCCAAGTCAATTGTTCAAAGTTTAAAGTTGCATGTTCAATGTTGAACTTTGAACTCAATTTACCTTACAATGGTCAAATCGCCCACTCTTGGTTTGTCGAGAGTGAGGTGTTTCATGACATAATAATAGGTTCCAGCAGGAAGCGGTTTGCCATTCAGGGTACCGTCCCATTGCTTGGTGTAGCCTTTTTGTTCGTGTACCAATGTGCCCCAACGGTTGAATATTTTGATGTCCATGTCGGGATAGTTCTCTGCTCCAGTGATTCCCCAAACCGCATTTTGGTCGCCCGTTTCTGGCGTCAAGGCATTTGGAATGAAGAGCTTATCGCGTTTTTTCAATTGGATGCTGTCTGTCAAAGTACAGTTCTCGGGCGATTTTACTTCCACTGTCACAAACATGGTTTCGGTAGGCGACATGGTGGTGATTGCTGCGTTGGCTGGCCTAAACATGTTGGCAGGCGACCATTCGTAACTCAGTTCACTCAGTTTTGATTGTTCGGTACTGGTTACATTGGCTGTCAATTTCAATTCTTCGCCCACTTCAAACTCGGCTGCTGGTTCGACCGATATTTCCAGCGAAAGTTGATAGTCTTTCACCACTGCTTTCGAAGTATCGGTACAGGCTCCGTTTTGAATCACGAGCGTGTAGTTTCCTTTTGCAGAAACAATTAGCGTGTTGTCTGAGCCGTCTTTTACGGTTGTTTTTTCATTGATCCATTGATAGTTATAGTTGCTATTGGTTTCATTGGCTCTAAGTGTGCTGTCATCTTTACAGAAATACAAAATATCGCCTGCTTTTTCGTGTTCCAAACCATGTTTTGGTTTTTGGTAAACCTGCACCGTTAGATTGGTCGAATCGGACATGTCTACCGTACAAGTGGTGGCTGCGATGGCGATGGCTTTTACGATGCTTCCGTCAATCAGATCAGGAATATCGACTGTGGTGCCCATAAGATCAGGTCTTTTTTGGCCGTTCACATACCATTGGTAGGCTTTTACATTGGCAAGTCCCGTTTTGGTTTCGACAAAGAAACTACCATTTGTTTTTTCGCAGATTTCGCTGGTCGAAGTGGCCATAAAGTCGATATCGATCGCTTCGGCTAGGTTGTATTGAAAATCAGCCGTTTTGCTGATCGTGTTGCCTGACACGAAACAGCCCGTTTTGTTTGCCGTCACTGTACCGCGAACGGTTGTGCGGGTGTTTGCCTCCAAAGTCGAATCGGTGCTGGTTCCATTCGACCAAGTGTAGCTGAGTTTTGCCACATTGGTGATGGCTGCCAATGTGAACGAAGCGTCTCTACAAATCACAGAATCGGCTTTGGGAGCCAAATTCAAGGCAAAATCGAAGGCTGTTCGGGCTGTTCCGTTCAGATTTAGTTCCGCTGAAAGGAGTGTTTTGGGGTTTACACAGGTCAGAGTATTGGTCAGTGTGGCCGATATCTTATCGCCATTTTTCCAATTGACGAATGTGGCTTTGTTGCCAATTATTCCGTTCGACCAAGTGACCGTTCCTACGTTGGAAGTGGCTGACACATAGGCCGTATCGCCTTCGCATTGCAAGCCTCCAATTTTGTCGACCTTGATCGTGATAGTGGCTGTTTGAGACTCAACCACAGTCACGCTCAAAGAATCGCAGACTGTTTTGCCCAATTGGACATCTGTCACGCAATATTTGAACTCGTTGTTACCGATGATGTATTGCAAAATAATTCCGTCAGATGAAACGGTAGCACCGTTTGTTTTGGAAGTCCAAGCTCCTGCACTACTTCCTTGCCCTGCCAGTTTCATCGTTTCGGTCGAACAAAAAACCGTATCACTTCCTGCAAAAGCAAACAAACCTTCTACGTGATGAATGAAAATTTTGGCAGTGTCAGATCCGCAATTTGAGACTTGGTCTTTTACAATTAAATGGACTTCTGTGATGTTTTGGCCCGATAATCCACCCAACGAACTGGTTATTCCTGTTGTGCTTACCAGAGTTCCCGAACCTGTAATCTCCCAACTTGCAAGATTCGTTCCTACAGAATCAGCATTTGCAGCTAGGTTGACAGAAGCCGCATTAGTATAATAATCCAAGCCATTTTTCACTGGTGTAGTGATATAGGCTTTTGGCGAAGGTATTATCTTAGTCACCATTTCATTTGATTTCACAGATGGTTGTGTCTTGCATTTCGCACTACTGGTCATCTCCAACGCAACTATATCTCCATTCTTCAAATTAGAGAAAAAGGCTGTATCACTAATTTTTCCCGTAACTTGATTGTCGTTCAGAAGCCATTGGAATGTTGGGTCTTTTGTTCCAAATGAATTAAGCTCTGTAATTTGGAAACGAACAAATTTATGGCTTTCACAAAATACTGTAGAAGTAATTTGTATAATTGGAGTTACGTTATCATCCGTAGATGCTGTCAAGGTATCCGAATTGGCTGTCGATGAAGAAACACAAGTCTCGCTGCTAGTCAATACTGCATATACGTTCGTTGTTACTAAAATTGGCAATACGATGGAAGTGGCGGTGGAAGCAGCAGCAAAAGGTGCATTGTTCACAAACCAAGCATACGTAGGCGATGATCCCTGGTTTGCGGTTAGTCCAATTTCAAATGTTGCTTCCTGACCCTCACATATTTGGTATGCTGTTGATTTCAATTTTAAGCTTGGCACAAGCACCGGCTGTACTTTTGCCAAAATAGTATCTTGGGCTGTTTTCGGATTGGCACAGGCTTCGTCTGTTGTCAAAATCACTTTCACGGTGTCGTTATTAGAAAGCGATGTACTTGAAAAAGTGGCAGTTGTAGAAGTTTGTTTCAACGAATTGACAAACCATTCGTACGAAGTGGCGTTGGTTGGATTGGCTGTGAACGTGACAGTTTCGCCTGCACATATAGTTGGTTTATCAGCTGATATTTCCACTTTTGGCACGATGGCATTTGTCTGACTTACAACACTTGCACTCGAAACAACATTTTTACATCCATTCGAAATCACATGAACGGTGTATGTTCCTGCCAAAGCATTGCTCAATACATTGGAGCTAGAAGCCGTTCCAAAAGGCAAGCCATCTTTGAACCATTCGTAGGTTTCGCCATTTCCATTGGGTGTAGCCGAAATAGAAGCTCCCGTTGTACCACAATATTGGGCGGTCTTTGGCAAAATATCTGCCACAGGAATAGAGTTGACAACTAACTTGAAGGTAGTTTCGGCCAAACACGTAGCCGTTGCTACCGATCCATCTTCAATCCGAAGA
>JAYVIX010000029.1:0-12208 GCA_043769845.1 Cytophagales bacterium | reverse complement strand
AGAATTTTCAGAAGTGGGCAGTTTTGAAAATTCTGATGGCAAATTCCCCGCATCTATAGCCTGAACTTTCCAGTAATACATTCCATCTGTAAGCTGACGAAAAACATGCTTGTTGGAAATAGACGTATATTTTCCATTCAACAACAAACGCCCATCAGCAAGCGAATGAACAGGTGTCAAATACTGATTGTTTTCTTTTTTCCACAATTGAATATTGTAATAAAGTCCAACAGAATCTTCAAACGTTTCAGCTTTTAAGTTTTGTGGTGTAGAAGGCGCTTTGTTTTTGTCTACCGAAAGATTGTTTTTGAAAAACAGCAATCCATTATTATCAGCTGAGACAAAATCAGTTAGACTATCACCATCAAAATCTACTGCAATGGTGGCTTTGTAGGTTTTTTGGTCATTTGAAAGTATATCTTTAAAAGTAGGCGTGTACCTGTTTGCTGCAAAATTAAAATCGCCCTGATTTTGGTAAATTCCTACACTATTTAGTTCAAACAAATCAATTAACCCATCGTTGTTATAATCCACAAAAACGAAATTGGAGTTTGTAAATAACTTGGTTTGTGAAAAACCTCCTGAAAAATTTCGTTCGAAAATGGCGCAAACGCTCGCTTCTTTTTCTTGGATGACAAGTTCAAAAACACCATCGCCATTTACATCAAACCTTTCGATTTGAATGGAACTCAAATGTTTGGTATTTCCACTGAGTTTGTAAAGATTCGTTTGGGTTTCGAAGTAAGAAGTGTCACGTTTGGTAAGAAGCGAAATCGAATACCCGTCTTTGATTTTTTTCAAAGTCAAAAGATCATTTTCACCGTCATCATTAAAATCTGAACTGTGCAAAATCAATTTGTTGGTTGTAATTGGTGTTGTAAATTGACCTACATTATTGTGAAACAAATAATGGGCATTTGACAAAAGATCTATACTGTCGTTGGAAACAATCATGTCCAGATCACCATCACTGTCTTCATCAAACACATATTTGAAAGCATTTGCAGCGCTCAATGTTGCTATTGAAGTAGTTTTAAAAGCATCTTTTGAAACATTGAAAGTGCCTTTTTCTAAAACTGAAGAACTATTTTCTAAAACCAAATCAAGATTTCCAGTATTACCAAAATCAGCAATTTGGGTATTAGATTGCGCTTTGGCGAGCTTGCCATTTAACGTTTTCCAAGATGCTGCATTTTTGAAATAACATTTCAAACTGTCTTGAATGTACTTTTTCTGAACCAAAAAATCCATCGAACCATCTGCATCCATATCAGCCACTGAAAGCTCGAATGGTGTATCGTTTGATCCTAAAACCATCGAATCGACTGATAATTCAAACGGATTAAAACGGTAGTTGATTTTTGAAAAAGCGGGGGCGGAAATTCTGCCTTTATTATCGATTGCGCTGATATTGACGTTGAATTCGTTGACATCAAAATTCAATGCAATCGTTTTGTTGAGGGAATAGCCAACATTGGCGCCAATGGCATTCGTTTGAATATAAATTGATTTGTTTAGTTTGGAACTGATGTCCGAACTGATGACTGGAAAAATAATACCAGTACTAAAATCTGTGTAGGAGGCAGTTATCGTCAAATTATACTGTAATAATTCTTTGGCTGTTTTATCATCATTTCCAGAAATCCAATTAATCTTTAGCAAATTTCCTTCCAAAGAAAGATTCATTTTGGGAGCAACGGGAGCCATGTTTTCTGCCACATTTTTTTGAGTCAAAAGATAAATTTCACTCTTTGACATTGCGACAATATCCAGAAGTCCGTTTTGGTCTATATCGCCAATGTATTTGATAGCATCTGTCTGAATAGTAGCTGATTGATTGAAATTGAAGGTGCCTGTTTTGGTTTTGTATTTCAGAATATTATTTTCAATAAAAATGTAGTCTAACAATCCATCATTGTCCAAGTCAGCTACGTTTTGTGCTTTGTAGTTTTGAAATGCGCTGTCTTTTTGGTTCAAAATAAAACTGGAAAATGGAATTTTCGATTTGTTAAAATCGATGTCGCCCATCAAAGAAGGAAAGGCCGAATTGGTGACATCGGCTACTTGAATGTTGCGAATGTTGAACGGAATATTTTGATATTGCAATGTGCCAGAAACTTCAAAATTGGACTTGAAAGTCTTTTTATAGAAGAAAACACTTCCGTTGAAAATATCCAGTTCACCATCTTTGTTGAAATCACCGACAATTAATTCACTCGTTCCAGTTTGTTTGGACGCTCCAGAATATGCATATTTATAGATGGGAATTATTTCACGATTGAAAAATTTCGAATTCTGATAAATCACCATCCCGTCTTCGTTTCCGAGTACAAAATCTTTGTAGCCATCATTATCAGCATCAAGAAATGCTAATTTATCAAAATTCAAAAAGCTCAAACCGCTATCAAAAAACTCGCTCGTCTTTTTGTAATTGACTTTTACTTCAATTCGTTTCTGTTTAATATTCAAAACGAACATTTCAAAAATGCCGTCTCCGTTTGAATCTTCTATATCTAAAATTCTAAAATTACCTTTCCCGATTAAAAATGTATAGGGGTAATAGCTCAGTTTAGAATCTGGATGTTCTTCATACACTTTGATAGAATCTAAAGTATAACTTCCTTTTTCATTTAAGAGGAAAAAATTGCCTGTAAAAACATCTAAATCGCCATCGCTATCGAGGTCAATAAGCTTGAATTTATTTTCATTAAAAAGCGGATGGTTAGTAATAAAACGATAATCGAACGATAATTGAGCCTGACTTGCAATAGACTGGACAATAAAGACTAAAAGAAAAATGATTTTTTTCAAAATGAATGCAGTTTAAAATCATGCTTTAGTTTTTGAGAAGTTTACTCGTCAATTGGAGTGTTCTGTTCTCGTCATAAAGTCTCAGAAAGTACATTCCAGAAGTAAGGCTAGCAACATTGATGGCATTTTTATCAGAAACATATTTTGAAATAACTGTTGAACCGAATTGATCTATAATTTCAGCCAAATAGACTTTGTTCAATCCTTCGATGAATAATTCTGATGTCATCGGATTGGGAAATAATTGGATCGCATTTGTTGAATATTCGTCTTCAATTCCTGTCAATATTACAGATATTTCATTCGAAGTGGATGATCCACAGTTGTTTTTAGCTGTTACTTTATACTTTCCACTATCTGTTATGAGCAATGTTTTATTGGTTTCGTTTGGCAACAATAATCCATCCTTGAACCAAGTATTGCCAGTTGCAGCATTTGAAGTAAGAATATTATTTGCTTGCGAAATACTTGGTTTTGTTGGTGCTGTAATGGTTTGGATACTTTTGGTCGCTTTGTCGGAGCCACAATCTGAAGTAAGGGTCAGTTCCATATTTTTCGTACCAATACTAGGAAACGATACATTGAAATCAGCAAAAGTACTTTGCGTGGTGTTGTATTTCCAGACATAAGCCAGCGATTTGTCGTTTGGGTTTACAATGGCAGTATACGTTTTTGAATTGTTTAAACAGTTTATGCTATCGCCCACAATGTTGGCTTTTACTTTGTAATTGCCACAAAGAGTTATTGATTTTTCGAGTACTATTTCGTTGTGGACTATGTCTAAAGAAATATATGGGCTAGGTGAACTACTTTCGAATACCTGTTTTACAATTAGGGTTTTTATTGTGCAGTTTGATTTAAAAATAACAGGTTTTCGTATTGTGTCAAATTCGGCAATAAGTTGATAATGAATACTATCTCCTTCTATCCATATTGATTTATCAATTGACCCTGTATGTCGCAAAATCACATCCGAATTACCAAAAGAACTAATGGAATCACAAACGATATAGTTTCTGTCAGATGTTGAAGTGTTGCCGTTATAGATAGCATACACAAGTTTTATATTTTTCAAATTCGACTTTCCTTCTTGAATCTTCAGAATGATAGAATCAACTCTTGGTACACTATAAACAACTCGTCTCGAAAACCCAGGATCGGAAATGAGGTAGTTGGTACACGAAATACTCAAGTTTTGAAAACTGAAAGTGGTGTCTTTGTAATACATTTTCAGATCGGCCAAGACTTGTTTGGTCGTAGTTGGTTTGGTTGTAGTAGGAACCTCTTTATGTGGGAAATAATACAAATACGAACTCACACCGCGCGCCTCGTATTTAATCACTTTTTGCGGCACAGGCACTGTATTCCGCAATACTCCCAATTTGGCATTTGCATCTCTTATGTAAAAATTACAGAAACCTGTCCAATTTGATTCAGGAATGTAACCACCTATTATTCTACTATCAGCACTGACAATAACGGTATCGGCCTTTGGAATCCGAAGTGTGTCACCATTAGAATATTTTGTTATATTATAAGTAACCGTGTCATTATAACCATTTAAGATTCCTCTTTTTAGATTCTTGATTTTGTAATCATCAAAATCCACAAATTTCTTGTGGAATTCGGCAATATTAGCCAATTCGGCTGTTCCATATCCGTATCCACAACGGTATTCCAATAGCGAGACACCATAATCGGGAGTGCCTATCGGTTTTTCGTAGGAAACAAGATATTTGTCGTCAGTTACTTTCTTTAAATAAGTAAGAATTCCGCAATCTGGTCTATTGGGAGCGATTTTAAATGTTTTTAAAACGCTAGGATTCGGGTTCGTCATATTTTCGTCCAAACAATTGCCATTGGCTTCTAAACTGGTTAAATAAATGGGTATTGCAGGCAATGATTTCAATTCATTTTGATTGCATTTCAAAGTACCGAGATTCAAAGGAAGTGTTGGTAGGCCTAGAAGTTGGTTCGAATCGCAAGCCAAAGTAGTCATTGTATTAGGCAAGTTTGGAAGAGAAGTCAGATTATTCGAAGCACACATCAATGTCATTAATCCAGATGGCAGTTCCGGTAACGTTCTTAGCTTATTCTTGAAACAAATTAAAGCTTTTAGATCAGAAGGTAATTTTGGTAATGATGTCAAATTGTTTTCAATACAAACAAGTACAAAAAGGCCATCAAAATATTGGATGCCATCCAGATTGCTTATATTTTTATGAGCAAGATTAAGGTTTGGCAAGCTTGTAATAGAGTTGCAAGTGGTATCCATTTGATCATTTGTATTGAAACACTGAGGATAATTACTTTTCAGGAATGCCTTAAAATTTGGATCAGGAATCGTAACGAACTGTGCAAATGTTTGTCCAAATACTAAAAATAAGGACAAGTGAAATAGATGTTTCATAATGCATTAATTAGATAATCTTAAAAATAGGGATACTTTTTGTTTTTCGGAATATCAATTTATCCAACGGTAGGTTTTGGATGGTGAACGGTTTTTTTTCTACCTGATCATCAGCTTTTATATGGTTCCGAAGTCGATATTGTAGAAGACTTCTGAATTTCTGATGTGTTGATTCTTTTTTGACTTTTGTCAAAAGCTAGGGTAATCTTATTCCGCAACTTTGTATCGTTGTTTTTGTGGGAGGGGAAATGTTATATTGACATTGTTTTACTTTTTACTTGAATACTACTTTAAAATGATACAATCGCTCACACATTTCATCTTAGAACAAGCTTCTTATGCACAGGTATATCTGGCTACTTTTGCTTATTTCTTGTGGCTGTATTTTGTGGTAGGAGCGTTGTTTTTGGCTGTTTGCAAACTATTGGAAAGGCAAGGATTGCTGAATCAAATTGTACTCAAAACTAAACCAAACAAAAACATCCTTTTTGAGATAAAGCATTCAGTCAAATCCATTTTCGTTTTTGGCTTTTCGGGAATCGCTATCGTGTATTTGGTTCGGATCGGTGTCATAGAATTACTTCCTGATACTATATTAAATGTCTTGATGGGAGTGTTCTTTCTGACCTTATGGAACGAGGTGTACTTCTTTACCATACACCGCATCATGCACGTTCCTTTTTTCTACAGACGGGTACACAAAGTGCATCATCAATCTAAAATTCCAACTGTCTATTCTGTATATAGTTTTCATTGGTTGGAAGCTTTGTTGCTCAGCGGTGTCCCGATTACGATTTGTCCAGTTTTTGACTTTTCGCCAGTCGCTATTTTCCTGTATCCCTTGGCAAGTATTCTGTTGAATTTTGCTGGTCATTGCAACTATCGTTTTGGGAATGGCATTGGCGCAAGTTGGCAATTATTCGGAACTCGTCATTCGCAGCATCATTTCAGAAACACACAAAACTATGGCTTCGCGACCCATTTTTTTGATTGGTTAGTGTCGTCAAACAAAAAGAACAATTGTTTATGAACAAAGTGTATATCACCTCATTAGGTGTTTTTCTTCCTAATGAACCTATTTCTAACGATGAAATGGAAGAGTATTTGGGCAAAATTCAAGGCAAAGCGAGTAGTTTTAAAAAGAGAATCTTAGAACAAAACGGAATCAAAACAAGGTTTTATGCAATTGATAAAACGCAAAAAAGCCTGTATTCGAATGCTAAAATGGCAGCCTTGGCGGTAGACAATGCGATCGAAAAAAGCAATCTGAAACATAAAGACATCGAATTGCTTTCGACAGGAACTACGCAGGGCGATTTGCCGGTGCCAGGTTTTGCGAGCATGGTACATGGTGAATTGGAATTTGCAAATTGTGAAATAGCAAGTTTTCAAAGTGTATGTGCCAGTGGGATAATGGCGCTCAAAAATGCCTTTCTTCAAATAAAATGTGGAGATAAAGAAAATGCCGTTTGCGTAGGGAGCGAGTTCTCAAGCAGGCTTTTCAAGAGCACTAGGTTTGATGCACAAGGAATGAAACAAGTGCCTTTTGATACCGAATTTCTTCGTTGGATGCTGTCGGACGGGGCAGGAGCGATGGTCTTGGAAAACAAGAAATCGACCAAAGGATTGTCTCTTTCTGTCGATTGGGTCGAACTGAAATCGCACGCCAACGAATTTCCGCTGTGTATGTACACTGGCAAAAACGATAATAAAGACGACAGCGAAGCCACATGGCTCGATTATCCTGATTATGAATCGGCCTCGAAGGTAGGAGCAATCAATTTGAAACAAGACATTCGTTTGCTAGACCAAGTGGTAAAAACGGGCGTGGCGCATTATTTCGAACTGATTGATAAGAAGAAAATAAACGTGGAGAAAGTCGATTGGCTGTGTTGTCATTATTCCTCCGAATATTTCAAAGAACCAATCAAGGAGCTGATGAGAAAAGGCGGAGGTGAAATAGCCAATGAAAAATGGTTCAGTAATTTGTCGACCAAAGGAAACACTGGGGCCGCTTCTATTTATATCATGCTCGAGGAATTGATGTATTCGGGCAAACTGAAAGTAGGCGATACTATTCTTTGCATGGTGCCAGAAAGCGGTCGGTTCATCACTTCGTTTATGCAATTGACGGTGGAAGGAGAAATCGAAGAAAAGAAAAAGGCTACAGAATATGCCATCGAGTCGCCCGAACTGAACCTGAATAAAACAGAAACGTCCGAATGGTTGGTGCGCCAACTCACACAGGTTTGGGTCGATTTTGAAACACAACTATACAAAGTCCCTATAGTCAAAAAGATTCATGATGGGCAATTAAGTTTGTCCGATTATAAACTGTTGCTCACCGATATGCGCCAGCAAGTAATAGACGGTTCGCAATGGATTTCGAGAGCCGCATCGAATATCGACATCGAATTGTTCGAACTACGATCTGCCTTTATCAAACACACCGCTGCCGAACACAAAGACTATCAGGTGCTTGAAACAAATTTTGAAAATTTGGGAGAAGACATTGGTATTATCAGAAGTGGCGAAAAAAATATTGGAAGCGTGGCACTTACGTCTTTCATGTTTCAACAAGCCAGCAAACCCAACCCGATTGATTTGCTTGGTTCGATGTTTATTATCGAAGGAATTGGTAAACGACTAGCGGCCGATTGGGGCGAGTTGATGAAAAACCAATTGAACTTGGATGCCGACCAGGTTTCCTTCTTTACCTATCATGGAGTGGCTGATGAAAACCATTTCAAGAATTTGGAACAAGCATTGAACCACCCGAAATTGGATATGGACTTGGCAAAGCGAATAGTGAAAACGGCCAAAATCACGGCCAAGTTGTACAAACTTCAATTGGAAGAATTGGGCAATTACTAATGAATATGCTTGGCTTGCTGCTTTATATCGTCATTATTTATCTGCTAGGAGGTA
This sequence comes from Cytophagales bacterium, assembly GCA_043769845.1. GTDB lineage: Bacteria > Bacteroidota > Bacteroidia > Cytophagales > UBA9547 > UBA9547. The sequence continues at coordinate 4,059 of JAYVIX010000029.1, read as the reverse complement.
TTTCGGCTTCCATTATTTACCATCGTATACTCACGCACAAGGCGATTGTATTGCAACCATGGTTTGAAAAAATGATGGTCGTCCTCGCTTTGCCAGCTGGTACGCCAGTTCAATGGGTGGGCACGCATAGGCAACATCATTTATATACCGATGTAGAAGGCGATCCGCATTCGCCCAATGTAGATGGATTTTGGTACGCACATTGCGGTTGGTATATTAATAGTAAGAACAAATTTGTTTGCGTGATTTATGCGCTTTCTGGTCCTTTCAGAATGTTGTTTGATGGCTATTGGCGGCCACGAAATAGGCTAGAATACAATCACTTGGCAAATGATATAGAAGAACAGCCGTTTTATAAATGGATAAGTAGACCTTTGAATTATATGCTTTGTCTCTGGTTGTATCTTATCGTTTTGGTGGTGACAGTTTTCTTGGTTTGGAAAACGACAGGCATCTTGGCTTTGTGGGCAATATTGGTCATTGTGTATAATTTGGGCGATTCTGTCAATTCATTGGGGCATTTGTTTGGTGAACGTTTTGGAGATAAAAACAAATCAAGAAACAATTCTGTACTCGCTTTTTTTACCTTTGGAGAAGGTTTTCACGCTAACCACCATCATGCGCCACATCAACTTTTCCCGAATCAGAACACTGCCTTTGGTGTTTCGAATTGGATAATAAAAATGTGGCGTTTATTCGGTTTGATAAAACGAGATGGTAATGTATAAATAAATATTCATTATAAGTAAAAGTATATGTACGAAGACCCAGAAACAGGACTTGCTAGTCATGACGAAAGAGACCCCAATCCGTGGTTGGCTATGTATCTCGACAGCAGTATTCCCATCAACGACCGAACAAAATTGAGTTTGATGCGCGACAACAACTCAAAATCTGTTCAATATTTACTTCCTCTCATCAAGATTTTTTCTAAAATCCTGATGTTTTTCATTCACTTTTTCAAATTCTTCTTTCCTAACCTGATCAATTCTTCAAAAGTATTGCACAAGATTCTGGCATGGGGATTGCGGAAATTCGTGAGTCCAGATGCGAATCTGTTAATCTTTCGTCATTTTCATGTGGGAAGTGAAATCATGGAATTCATTTCCAAAAACATCGAGCAAATAGAAATCCAAACGAATCCGCTGAAACCGAAAAATTTCGAGGACATAAAGGACGACTTGTTTCTAAAACACGACCTAAACCTCTACAACTTTGTCATCAAACTGAACGGACAATTGCGAGAAAAAAATATCGCCATAAAAGGAAAGTCAGTTTTAGATCTCAGCATGATTACGATTGACCAGTTTGACCACATCGAATTTCCAAACAAGTGGACAAATGTATTGGATCTTAGATCGGCAATAGAACTTTTTACCCCTTTTTATCAATTGTTTCTGACCTCAAACGATTTTGTAAGAGCTTCCAATTCCTTGCAGCTTGACGAAACCATCGGAATATACACCTCCCAAATCTTGAATGCACCAGCACATTTGGGTTTGGTGAACAACAAACACCCGATGGTGCCAGAAACTACTTACAGTGCTGCTTATCGGCTTGTATTACATGGACTTGCAGCCGAAACACTCCACCGCATTTTGGTGAACATTAAATTGAAAACAAATGTGGACGGTATAATTACGCCTAATTAATATTTAGAAATGAAAAAATACCTGATTTTGATTGCCCTATTCTTCATCGGACTGGTGTGGTCTGGTATTTCTCCTCATGATTATTTTACATGGTTACTGGAAGTTTTGCCAGCTATTATTGGGCTTTTGGTATTGATTTTTACCTATTCAAAATTCAAATTTACCGATTTGGTTTATAGTTTCATTTTAGCACATTGCTTCGTGCTTTTCATCGGAGGACATTACACTTATGCTGAAGTACCCGCCTTTAATTGGCTTAGAGAAGTGTTGCATCAAAGCCGCAATAACTATGACAAGGTGGGGCATTTTACCCAAGGCTTTGTGCCAGCTATGATTGCAAGGGAACTATTTATTCGAAACGAAATAGTCAAAAAAGGAGCTTGGTTGTCCTTCTTGACTGTTTGTGTTTGTTTGAGTATTAGTGCTTTGTATGAATTTTTGGAATGGTTTGTTGCCGTTTTTTCAGGAGAGTCAGCCGATGCGTTTCTTGGCACGCAAGGCTATGTATGGGATACGCAGTCAGATATGCTTTACGCCACCATTGGGGCTATTTGTATGTTAGTGTTTCTTTCAAAGATTCAGGATAAGCAGATTACGAATTCCAATAGTCATTTATAGACATTAAGATGAAAATGAAATGGTATAAAATAGCTCCTTTTGGGATAGTGGCTTTATTGGTAGTCGTTTTAGTATTTCCTTGGTATGCTAACAGTTTAGTGTCAAATGCAGGAATTGACAAGACTTACACTAGGTTAGAGGAAGTTCCTAACACTAGAGTTGGATTATTACTCGGTACATCAAGGTTTGTTAAAAGTGGGAGCAAGAACTTATATTTTAAATATCGGATTGAAGCTGCCACATCGCTATTGAAATCGGGGAAAATACAGTATTTAATAATAAGCGGAGACAATGGCAATAAAAGCTATGACGAACCTACTGACATGAAAAACGAACTGGTTGCGAACGGTATAGATTCTACAAAACTTTATTTGGATTATGCTGGCTTTCGGACTTTTGATAGTATCATAAGAGCAAAAGAAGTATTTGGTCAGGATACTTTGCTCATTATTTCCCAAAATTTTCATAATGAACGCGCTATTTATATCGCAAATAGGTTGGGCATACATGCGATTGGGTTCAATTCAAAGGATGTACAAATGGCTTATGGGTTGAAAACTGTCATTCGTGAGTGGTTTGCTAGAGTAAAAGTGATAGTCGATTTTTGGTTTGGAGTAGAGTCTAAATTTCTGGGCGAGAAAATCAAAGTTGGTTAATAAAGATTGTTTTCCTCCTCATACTGCTTAGCTGCACCCATCACATGGTACTTGATGGCCTTGCGCAATCGCTCGGGAGCCAATACAATCATCCCTGACCCGAAGCCTAAGATTTCTCGTTCCATCTCGTAGTTCTGTTGCAGATGCAGTTGTATCACCACACTTTTGTCTTCCCGTTCTTCTACCAGTTCTTGCGAATGGTGCAAAGGCTTCGTAAGTACATAAGGAGCATGTTGCGCACTCACCCATATTTTTACTTCTACTGGGCGCATAGTTGGGCTTACTGTCACACCAATTACATCTTTGTAATATTCATCAGGCGTGTATGTCTTGTTAGAACGATAGGGCACCTCTTCTGAAATAGACACTTCCGACATGCGGTCTAGTGCCAATGTATAAATATCTTGCTTGTTGCCCTGCGTGCCTACCGCAAACCACCGGTTCTTAAATTCCTTCAACCACCATACGTGGAAGAGAAAACGTTGCCCATCTCGGGCTTTGAACGATTGGTACGAAATATTTAAGGCTTTCTCTTGCACAATGGCTTGGTAAATCGTGTCCAAGTGCACAAGACCTTTCAGGTTGTCATTCTTTTCGAAGTGGATGGCAGGGCGTTGGTTCGAACTGGCAGCATGCACATGGCTTTCCAGCTTTTGCACCACATCGTTCAAATTGTTGAAATGCGAAAAGCCCTTGAATTGCTTCAACATCTCCACCGCCTCGTTCATTCTGGCAAGGTCTTCCCCGCTTAGTGGGATATTGGTAATGCTGTATTCAGGGGCTTCGTAGGTGTAATACTTCTTATCAACAATCACGATAGGTGCATAGTAGCCCAATTTGTCACTGCGCATCATTTGGATGTCCGCTTGGATCGTCCTGCGACTGATTCCTTTGTCCATGCCTTCGTAGTCGTACAACACGTCCGATACTTTCTCGATCAGCATTTCCAATGTCCAACGTTTTTGACGGTTGCACAGGCAAGAATCGATGGTTTTGTAACGAATTAGGGCGTTTCGGTTGGCTGGCACTTCTTTTTATTAACCTGACGGCACAGGAATGTGATTTTTTCAAGCGGCATATTTGATATCTTGATGCTGAAAATATTTCAATAATCGCTCAGGTTTTTCTTGTAA
>JAYVIX010000028.1:0-4073 GCA_043769845.1 Cytophagales bacterium | reverse complement strand
ATCAAAAACTTGGCTTTATCCTAAATAGCTAAGAAAATACTTAAAGTCTTTTTTTTAGTTATTCTATTTTTATATATATTTAGCTTCAAATATATTAATGTGAGTTTGTTTTACTTTTTCAAAGATCTTTTGTTGGAAAAAAAAAGTACAACTGTTTTGAGCGAATACGAAACAAAAAGGAATAATGTCATTTCTATTTTTCTAGGTGTTTGCCAAGTATTTGCCTTCACAATGACTTTGGGTTGTCTTTTTATGGATATGACCTATATGGTTGCTCTTTCAATCATAAATCTATTTTTATGGACGCTTATCAAATACCTCTATTCTGCTAAAAATGAGCGATTGGCAAGTATACTATTTGTATTTACCACTAATCTTGCTGTTTTTGATTGGACTATCTGTTTTGGTTTCGACCTAGGTTGGTATATGTATTTTTTCACAACAGCAATTGCAGTTCATATTTTTTTGAATCCAGAAAACAAGAGCAAAATTATTCTTGCATTGTGTACATATGTCATTAATTTTTTGGCTCTATTTTATTTGATGAATATATATGCATTTCAACCTTTAGAAAACTTGCCAGACATTTGGCATAAAATCTTGTTCGCTTTCAATATCCCCCTCTCCTTTTATATGTGTTATATCCTAGCAAGATTTTTCATGCAGCTAGATGTTATCCGAGTAAATGAAGCAGCCTTGCTATTAATGAAAAAGACGAAGCTTGAAAATGAATACAAGCAACTTGATCTGTTCAACTACATTGTTTCGCATAATTTGAAAGGGCCATTGGGTCGCATAAAAGGCTTGGCCGAAATACTAGGTTACGAAACGGCCAAGACGCCAAATTCCACCAATGTGCTCCATCATATCAAAGAAAGTGTGGAGAAAATGGACGAAATGATCAGCGACCTCAACATGATCTTGTCGAATCGAAAAAAGGCCGAAGAAGCCCAAACCGTTTGTCATTTAAAAGAAATGATTGAGGAAGTAAAACAAGGTTTGGAAAAAGAATTCACTGAAAGTAAGGCCGCAATCAGGTTAGAATTAGCCACAAACACCATCAAAGGCATTAAAAGTGTTTGGCACAGCATTCTTCACAACCTTATTTCAAATGCCATCAAATACAAAAAAGCAGATGTCGCTCCTGAAATCTTAATCCAACTCACCCGAAAAGGAGAGGATATTCTGATCCAAATTTCAGACAATGGATTGGGGATTGATCTGGATAAGTTTAGTGAAAAAATATTCCTTCTTTACAACCGTTTTCATACAGATGTTCCCGGAAAAGGCATTGGTTTATTTTTGGTCAGAAACCACGTTTCGCTTTTAGGAGGCGATATCAGCATACTAAGCCAAGTAGGAATAGGCACTACTTTTATCATTACAATACCAGCCAACGATTAATAATCATGGTTTAATATCGAAAGCATTTGTTTTTTGCTGAATGAATTCAAGTCATAAATGCAGAACTATTCACTTTCGACTATCAACTATTGACTTCTTACCCTATATTTGCCTTCTAGTTTTCCTAATTATTTACCACTATCACAGACAATGACCACAGAACAACTGCGCGATTTGAAGGACCGTGTGTCGGTCTTGAGGAGGTATCTTTGACTACGATGTCAAAATAGCTCAAATTAAAGAAGAAGAAGCAACTACTACAGAAGCTGGTTTTTGGGACAATCCCAAAGAAGCCGAAAAACTTCTGAAAGCCATCAAACTGAAAAAAGTTTGGACGATCAATTTTGAATCCGTTCTCAGAGTGGCCGAAGATCTGGAAGCGTTGTTCGAGTTTTATCAAGCTGGCGATGTGTCCGAAGTGGAGATAGATACCGAATTTGCCAAATCATTAGCGGTACTCGAAAAGCTCGAATTCAAACGAATGCTGAGCGAGGAAGAAGACCAGCTAAGTGCTGTAATTGAGGTAAACTCGGGCGCTGGTGGTACCGAAAGTCAAGATTGGGCCGATATGCTGTTCAGAATGTACATCATGTGGGGCGAAAAACATGGCTACAGCGTAAAAGAACTGTATTACAACCCTGGTGATGGAGCTGGTATCAAATCGGCTGGTTTGGAAATTGGAGGCGAATTTGCCTATGGTTATCTGAAAGCCGAAATTGGTGTGCATCGTTTGGTGCGTATTTCTCCTTTCGATTCCAATGCCAGACGACATACTTCGTTTGCATCTGTTTATGCCTATCCGCTGGTAGACGATTCGATCAATATTGACATCAATCTGGGCGATATCGATTGGGATACCTTTCGTGCTGGCGGTGCGGGCGGACAGAACGTAAACAAAGTAGAAACGGCCGTTCGTCTGAAACATAAGCCTTCAGGAATCATCATCGAATGTCAAAAAGAACGTTCGCAGTTGCAAAACAAAGAACATGCCTTAAAAATGCTAAAATCGCGCCTTTATCAAGTCGAAATTGAAAAACGCAACGAGGCACGTGACAAGGTAGAAAGCACCAAGAAAAAAATCGAGTGGGGATCACAAATCCGAAATTATGTCTTCCATCCCTATAAACTGGTCAAAGACAACCGCACCGGAACAGAAACTTCTAACGTACAAGGCGTGATGGATGGCGAAATAGACGAATTTATCAAAGCCTATTTGATGCAGAATTAAGTTCTAAAAATGGTGGCTGGTCAAATAGATCAGCCACCATTTTTATATTGCAGTAAAATATTTAAAATTGAAAATTCTTGAAATAATAGCGTTTTAGAAAAAATTTAGCTTATTTAGACTCTTAAAAAAATATGAAAGTAATGTCTATCATAGGTATTATTTGGTTAACATTTTGTCTCGGATGTTTGATTGGTTTCTTGGATTCAGACCCAGAAGCTTCTTCTAGTTTTGGTCTGTTAGGCTTGTTATTTGCAATCCCTTATTCAATTGTTGGTTTAATGACATCGAATAAACAAACTAATATAACACATGACTTATATGATCTCCATAGTCTAAAAGAAAAAGGAATTATTACGGAAGATGAGTTTCATGCAAAAAAAACACAATTATTATCTATCAAAACCAAATTTTGACAATTTCTCGATCATGACATGGGAATCTAAAAGTCGCTTCTTTCTTTCCTAAGTATAGGTCAATTCTTTAATAGCAACTAATCAAAAGAAAGGCTGATCCATTTGATCAGCCTTTCTTTTGATTAGTTTACTACCGATGCTGGCAAACTGACGAGCAATTTATCATGTTCGGCTTGCAATTTGTTATGATCGATCAATAGTCTATCGTGGTCTATTTGCATCAATTTATGTTCTTCCTCCAGCAAGTTTTGTTCTTCTTCTATAAAGCTTTTATCAAACTTTCCGTTGTTGTATTTTTCGATCAAACGCTTGTGCATTCGTAAAATCACCTCGTGTTTATCAATAATATCATCGTGTTTTTCCAGCAATTCGGTATGGGCTTTTTCTAGCCTGATATGAGCCGAATCCAAAGTATTTCCATATGCAGCAAGGTAGGCCTTCTGCATATTTTCATGATCCTTGTTTAGCATATCATGTGCTGCTTTCATCACGCTATCTTGCCTTACCATGGCCGCATGTACTTTTTGAAGAATTACATCAATTGATTTTTCTTCTTTACAAGAGAATATGGCAATCGAAAACAAAACAAGTAGTAAGGTATTTTTCATCAGTAAATATAAACAGAGTTCTAGTCTTCCAAATATACTTTTGTGTGTTTAAATAAAAAAACTTACCCACAATTAAACCTCTCAAAATGAAGACAGATTTTTAATTTTGATAAAAACACTCCAATTTGCGGACTCTAATATTCTTCTGATGTCCAAAAACCTAGTAATAGTTGAGTCTCCTGCAAAAGCCAAAACCATCGAAGGCTATCTGGGTACCGACTACACAGTAAAATCAAGCTACGGCCATGTACGCGACCTTCCCGATAGCGATACTGGAATTGATGTGGCCAACAATTACAAACCAACGTATGTTATTTCGGACGATAAGAAGCAGGTAGTTAGCGAGTTAAAGAAATTGGCGAAGGAAGCAGAAACCATCTGGCTAGCGACCGATGATGACCGCGAGGGAGAAGCCATTTC
>JAYVIX010000027.1:0-17754 GCA_043769845.1 Cytophagales bacterium | reverse complement strand
ATACAATAATCCAGACGATTATCATGGAATTCCAGTGATCATGGCCACTGTATTCTTCACTTTCCAAATCTACTGCGACTTTTCTGGCTATTCCGACATCGCGTTGGGTGCCGCTAGAATGATGGGAGTGCATCTGATGACCAATTTCAGGACACCCTATTTTGCAACATCTATTCAAGAATTTTGGAGTCGCTGGCACATTTCGCTTTCCACTTGGTTCAAAGATTATCTGTACATCCCGATGGGAGGAAACAGGGTCTCAACTCCAAGTTGGGTATTCAATTTGTTCTTTATCTTTCTTGTTTCAGGAATCTGGCATGGGGCAAACTGGACATTTATTATCTGGGGTTTGATACATGGATTATTCAATTCGATCGAATCAGTGAACAAAAAATACAATTACATCCACTTTGATGCACCCAATTGGCTTAGACATCTTTACACCTTTATTATAGTTGCTTTTGCTTGGGTGTTTTTCAGGGCCAACTCTGTTCAAGACGCCTTCACGATTTTTGGCAACATGTTCTCGTTTCCTGCAAATCTGTTTGGAGAAATCAAATCCCTACAAGCCACTGCACTGCTCAATTTCATGCTTGGTATTCCACTCATCACAATGCTGGTTTTGTTTGAATTGTTACAAGAAAATGACAAAGCAATAGCGATTTTCAACGAGAAAAAATATGTGCGAATGGCGTCCTACATGTTTCTGATTATCGTGATTGCATTTTGGGGCGTGTTTGTGAACCAGGCCAGTTTTATCTATTTCCAGTTCTGATCGACATGAAATTACTGAAGCAAATCCTCTTATTTGTATCCATTTTATTCGTTGTTTTCTATGTCCTTGATATAGTATTTACTTCTGTATTCAAAAATGGATACTACAATAAAACGCAATGGATCAATCAATTAGAGAATAGAGAATTTGATTACATCATCCACGGAAATTCAAGAGCCTATACTACAATAGACGTTGGTAGGTTGAATAAAGAAACAGGCTTGCATGGCTTGAACATTTCGGTGGATGGAAGCAGTATAACCGAACAATCTCTCATGGTTCAGATGTTTTTTGCCAAGAAGAACAAAACAAAGGCTCTTTTTCTTGAGATAGATTTTTGGACCGATTCTGTCTCTGGCACTTCATCCATCAATCTCGAAAGAGTCTCGAAATTTGACATTCCCAAGTTTTTCCCCTATTTGAAGGAGGATCTCGTTTTCGACCATTACAAAGATTTTGGAGCTGCTTGGTATGTCTACCGATATATTCCTTTTTACCGTTATGCCGAATACAATTCGATCTGGGGGCCGCACCAAATCGCAATAGACATGTTTCATCTATTGAAGCCCGAATATGACCAAAATGGCGGACATTTTTATACCAACTTTGATTACAAAGGAGATACGACCATCAAAAGAATGCCTTTTGATTCGAAAGGCAATTTCAAGTACCTAAATCGAATCATTGCCGAATGCGAGAAGAACAACATGAAATTGGTTTGCTTCACTTCGCCAGTAGCCAATATACGGGTCGACAAAGAATATTTCGACAGTATCGAGACATTGAGGCAAATGTTAGCATCGAAGAACGTGCAATACCACAACTTTGCACACATTTTTAGTGGCCAATTCGAAAAATTTATTGACGAGACGCACATAAACCCCAGAGGAGTGGCAGCTTACCACGACACTATTCAGAATTTAGTAATGACTTATTGCAAATAATGGGCTTATTTTCTTGTTAGGCGAAAGCATGAGAAAACCGTAAATTTGTAAGGGAACGTTATAATCATGGAAGATATTTTATTGCTGACAGATAAGGTCAAAAACACACTAATTCTTGGCGAAAGTCACTTTAGAGAGTTTAAGACGGCTTTAGAAGGCAAGCCCGAAAATAAAAAGCCAAGACTTGTCAAATCTATTTGTTTGGACATAGGAGAAGCACTCGTTTCGTTTGCGAATGCTGATGGAGGAGAAATAATTATTGGGGTTGAGGATGATGGAGTTGTTACAGGTGTTCCTCACATAGAGGATGATATTCAGGTAATGTTGAATGCTGTTAATACACACGTATATCAAAATCAAAGCCTTCCACTTACTAAGTCAACCAAGCTAAATATTGACGGCAAAACGATAGTTTACTTTGCAGTAAACAAGGGAACTACAATGATTTACCAACTTCCAGATGGAAGGTGTGTAAGGCGAAAAGACAAGTCTACAATGCCCGCCTCTGTTGATCAAATTCAATTCGAACGGCAAGAAATCAAATCAAGAGAATATGACAGTCAGTTTGTTGATGGGGCATTTGTTACTGACCTAGATATTAAAATATTACAAGGCATTGCTGACCAATATATAAAAGGATTGAGTGTCGAAAGATACCTTCAACAAATTGGTTTAGCAGAATATGGCCTAAATGGGCTAAGGCTCAAGCGTGCCGCATTGTTATTATTTGCTTCAGATATTGATAGATGGCATCCGAGAAGTCAAGTAAGATTCTTAAAAGTAAATGGAAATACGCTAGAAGCTGGCGAGAAATATAATGTTATTAGTGACGACACCGTTAGAGGAAATATTTTTGAACTAATCTTCAAAGCTTGGGAACATCTAAGATCTTATTTGGCCTATAAGACAGAGTTTGGTACAAATTCTCAGTTTGAGCAAAAATACATTTACCCCGAAGATGCTGTAAGAGAAGCTATTTTGAATGCTATTGCACACAGGGACTACAGCATTACAAATGCCATTGAAATATATATTTACAACGACCGAATGGAAATAAAAAGCCCAGGTGCGCTTTTGTCCAACTTAACTGTAAATAATCTATATGAACTAGAAGGTTCTCATGAATCAAGAAACTCATTGATAGCAAGAGTCCTGCGTGAGAACAATCTAATGCGAGAACTAGGCGAAGGAATAAAGCGTATTTTCAGTCTAATGATAGAACAAGAGTTAGCTAAGCCCGAATTATACTCAAATGGGCTTTGGTTTAGGGTAACATTATCAAATAGAACTGTTTTCAACCAAAAAGAGATTGAATGGCTTAAAAACTTTGAACATTTCAATCTGACAAAATCTCAAAAGCAAATAGTTTTATTGGGTCTTGGAAATAAAGAGATATCGCCAAATGATATTTTTAAGGCGTTAAATATTAGCAATACTGAAACAGAAAAATTCACTCAAGAAGTAACTGTTTTAAGGAAACTAGGTATCTTAGACAGTTTTAGGACAAATGTTCAGGCTAAAAACATGGCATTCATTGCTAAAAAAGACAAGAAAGACATTCCAAGATATAAAGTGAAGTTAAAATAGGGTTTATTTTCTTGTTGATAAATACTCGTTCAGCGAATCGGGAGTACCCAAGTCGTGCATGGCCGAGGCTTCCGAAATGCCGATCCACTGATTGTTGTCTATGTATTTCTTGTAAACAGGGATTACATAATATTCGCCTTTGGTCGTTTCTTTACTTTCAACCATTTGTTGCCCATAGGTACAAAATTGTTTCCCCGAACTGAAATAATACAAGCCTGTGCTAGCGTGGTTTGAGATGTGTACTTTTTCGGCTACTTCTACTACTTTTCCCGTCTCGTCAGTTCGTGCAAAACTCCACCTATCGCCAGGCATATCGGCTACCGAAATAAGACCTCCACATTCAGCACCCAGTGTTTTGATTTCCTTTGCAAGTTCAGATACCACAATTGTGTCCGAACTCACAATGAGCATATCTTCTTCTTTATCAATATAGTTCGATGCCGCCAGAACGGTGCACAGTTGTCCTTCTGTCACGTCAGGTATTGCTACTATTGTAGTTTTCGATCTCCAACTCTCGGGTAAATGTTCGACAATGCCAAATTGCTTGACATGTTCTTCCAAAGCCACAATCACAAGTTGCGATACTGCCATGTCCAACAATCCACTCAAAGCCAAGGCAAACATTGGCTTGCCCTCTACCATTATAAATGGCTTGGGAGTATTGTAGCCACTGCCTGCAAATCGGGAGCCACGGCCAGCCATCGGAAGTACTACTATCATTTTGCTTTTGCTAATGAAATGATGGTGTTTTCGTCTGTTTTGTCCCAAGATTCGAAACGAAAAGCTCGGTCGTCAATGTATATCTCTGCATTTGGCTTTCCGAAAAAAATCTCGTCATATTCTATGTCATTTTTTTCAAGCCATTCGAGCGTTGTTTTTCCTATGTTCTTCATCACCTTGCCAAGATTGCTCTCGCACGTAGCCATGTTTCTAGCCGTTTGGATGATGATATAATGGCCATTTGCGCGTAAAGCTTTGATTCTTTCGGCAGCTCCGGGCAAAACGGGAAGAGTTGCATAGGTTTGAGTTCCTTGCTTGATAGGACAAATAGTGCCGTCTAAATCTATGACAATGCGCATAAGTGAGTTTAAGAATTGTATTTAAGAAACTAAATCTACAGCTAAAATAAATGAATAGAGTGAATTTTATTATATGAATTATTATTCAATAATATTTAAACTATATACTCCCTGTATCGGAAGATGGTCGGAATGCAAAAAATCCTTTTCGACTGAAAAAGATTCACAATTCAATTGGTCGTTATAAAACTGCTGGTCGATCCGGAGAAAAGAAAGCGTTTTGCCCTGATAGGTAATTCCGAAACCATTGCCAGATTTTGCAAAAGCATTGTTCATTTGATGGCGAAAGTTGTTGTAAATGTATCCGTAAGATGTTTCGTTGAAATCGCCTGCAACGATGGCAGGATATGGACTGGATTTTGCAAAATCTAATACTTGTTCTGCTTGGTTGGCACGAAGCAATAGATTGTTTTTTAAGTGATAAAAAACAGTCAAAGCGTCCTTTTCGGCTTTGGTCACCGTATGGTCGTGTATCGGATTGAAATGTTTAATTTGGTTCGATTGCAAATGCACGTTAATGACGCGAATCATGTGGTCACCTATCGCAATATCAGCAAATGAGCCTCTGTTGAAATGATTTTTGCTTTCAAAAATATTGCCAGTTTGTTTGATCGGAAATTGTGAAAATATGGCTAGGCCCTGTACCGATCCGTTATTGGTGATAGTATCCACTGCAAACATTTGGTAAGGATATTTCTCTTTCAATATTTTACCCACATTGTAATAATTCGATTGTTCGCATTGGTAGAACTCCTGAAAGCAAACGACATTGGCTGTCAGGTTTTTAAGTTGAAGAATAAATTCCAGATTGGCATTCACATCGTCTGAGGCATCCATTTCCTTGACGCTTTTTGTGCTTTTTCGATTGTTGAAATGACCTACGTTGTAATTGGCCACTGTAAAAAAATCTTCATTCACTTCTTTTTGTTTACTAAAACCAATCATGTGCGGAAGGAAATAGAGAAAGGGAAGCATACAAACCAACCAAAATAGACGAGTCCAAATAGGAGTTTTGTAAATGAATAATACCAAACCAGTTATACACTGAAAAACAAAAACTAAAGGAATCGCAAATGCAAGAAGAGAAGCAAACCAAGAAGTTTCAGGCGAGATGAGACTGGAAGAATAAACGACCAAACAAAGAATAGCGATTGCAATCAACAAAATATACTTCTTTTGAAATTTCATTTTTCTGAATATTGGATTTTCATTTTTTGATTCCTGACGCAAAATATCATTATTTTCCTTATTTAAATAAAACTCAAATACTTACATTAGCGTAAGAGAAAAAATTGAGGTTATTTTTATACAATTCAAATATTTAATTGCAAAAAACAATGAAATCTTTTACAAAATTCTCCTTTCCGGCTTTTCTATTACATCTAATAGGTGTAATAGCTCTGGTTATCCCAATAACTACAAAAGCTCAAACCTGTGCTGAATGTAACTATTATATCACGCCAGCAGCAGGTACAGTTTCTTTCGATGGTACCAAGGTGAAACCAGGTGAAGTGGTGTGTTTCAAATCAGGTATTGTGTTAGAAAGAATTATTATAAAAAACCTAGTAGGGACAAAGGAAAAACCAATCACGATCAAAAACTGTGGTGGTGTTGTTAAAATTGTTGGCAAACAAGGTGCTTCGTACAACACAGTTTTGGTTCAATATAGCAAACACCTAAAATTCACAGGAACTGGCGATCCTAAATCGCTATATGGTATAAAAGTAGAAGGAGGTGCCAATGGTATTTCATTCTCAGAACTTTGTACCGATATCGAGGTAGATCATGTAGAAGTAACTGCTACAGGCTTTGCAGGTATTATGGCCAAAACAGATCCTATTTGCCAAGATGCCCGAACTTGGAGAGAGAATTTTACGATGTACAATGTGTTGCTTCACCATAATTATGTACATGACATTGGCGGTGAAGGATTTTATATAGGAAACTCTTTTTATGTAGTAGGTGCGCCAGGAACGGCCGCCTGCTCTATTGCTGATAGTACACCAAAAAGCACAGTTAGTGCTTCAACTTTCAAAAAATATGCTCACATAATTGTAGGAGTAGATATTTATAGAAACGTGGTAAAAAGAGCAGGATGCGAAGGAATCCAAGTAGGAAGCGCCCCGATCAATTGCAAAATACACGACAATATTATTGACACCTCAGGAATCAATCCATTTGCCAATTTTCAAAACAATGGTCTTCAAATCGGAAACGGAACGGGCGGATCGGTGTATAATAACTTCATTCGTTTCAGCCCTGGAAACGGAATTTCGTGCCTAGGTATTGGAGACAACATCTTGTACAACAACATTATCATCCATTCGGGCTCTACCGATTCGTCTACTTATGGAAGTGGTATTTTTATGGATGAACAGGCGCATCATGACACAATTTTAGGTCCAGGCATGATCTTTGTGAACAACACGATTATTGACCCTTTGGAAAACGGGATTCGTATTTATAATGACCGTCTTTTGAAAAATGTGATTCAGAATAATATTGTTGTTCACATGAAGACCGCACCGACTTTTGTACACAAACTAGACAAGAATGTGATTATAGATGAAAAGACCAATTTGTATTTAGCCTCTATACCAACAGTGGTATTCGAGAAAAATCCTACAACTGCAAAAGACGTTCGAAAAGGTAAATACATTGATCACGTGAAATATGTGATTCAATCAGGACTATTTGAAAGCCCTAAAAAAACGGATTATAGGATTAAGGCCGGTTCTATTGCTGCAGGCAAAGGAACGAGTACAGTCTCATTGGGGATAACATTTGATATTAATAATTATACTGGGACAGCAAACGATATTGGAGCTTTTGCCTTAGGTACTCCAGTGTATCCACTTTCGGTTTTGGAAACAAAAATCAAGACAAATCAAGAAAACTCGTTTTTTGTTTACCCAAATCCAGTTGCAGAAACGGTCGAGAATATTACCATGAAATTTAACATGGGAACAGCTGGTTTTGTGTCAGTGCAATCGTTTGATACTGAGGGAAAGCTACAAGACACATTTGGGCCACAGTTTTTTAATGCTGGATGGAACGAGTGGACAACCACAAAAGCCTCAAATCAAGCCACAAAAGGAGCATTGGTATTTAAACTAGTCGCAAACGGGATTGCACAAGACAGTCAGATTGTGATTTTGAAATAAACAATTTAGGTACAAACCGAAACGGGCTCAGCATAAATATGCTGAGCCCGTTTCATACCAAAGGATATTGCCGTTTTCACGTATTCTAACTAAGGTTTTATATCTTACAGAAAAACCAAGAGGCATATTTACTGCTTAAATGAAATTACTTTCTAACCAAATAGAAACCAATTTCTACTCCATCCAGAATAAACTTTTGGGGAAATTAGATTTGGGGATGTTTTTTACCTTTTTGCAAAAGCCTTTATCTAATCTATTATTTGCTAAATTCGCAACAGCAAACCTTTTCTATTCTTTATGGAACAAGTACAAATAACTGAGACTGAGAAGATTCAATTTCACCAAGAAAAAATACAACAAGTAATAGCAGAAGTCGGGAAAGTAGTCGTTGGCCAAAGTTATATGGTCAACCGCTTGCTAATCGGGCTTTTTACCAATGGGCATATTCTACTAGAAGGTGTTCCTGGACTTGCCAAAACACTTACGATCAATACTTTGGCTAAAGTATTAGATTTGGATTTTCACCGAATCCAATTCACGCCCGACCTACTTCCTTCCGACCTGATCGGAACCATGATTTACAACCAAAAGGAAGGTCTTTTCGAAGTAAAACGTGGCCCAATTTTCGCCAACATTATTTTGGCAGATGAGATCAACCGATCGCCAGCCAAAGTACAATCGGCCTTGTTGGAAGCGATGCAAGAAAAGCAAGTAACCATTGGAGATAATACGTACAAACTAGACAAGCCATTTCTTGTTTTAGCTACGCAAAACCCTGTGGAACAGGAAGGTACGTATCCACTTCCTGAAGCCCAAGTAGACCGTTTCATGATGAAACTGTATGTGGGTTATCTGAATAAAGAGGAAGAATTGGAAGTAATGCGCAGGATGTCGAATCTTTCGTTTAATGCACAAGTAGAAAAAGTGCTGAACAAAGAAGATATTTTCGCCATAAAAGATGCGATAAATAAAGTGACCATCTCCGAATCACTTGAAAAATATATCATTGAATTGGTATTTGCCACACGTAATCCGCTGGATTATGGTTTGAAAGAAGAGGCCGAATATATTCAATTTGGAGTTTCGCCACGTGCGAGTATCAATCTGAACTTGGCAGCCAAAGCGATGGCTTTCTTGAATCAACGTGATTTTGTGCTTCCTGAAGATATCAAAGAAATTGCGAAAGACGTTTTAAATCATCGTATTATTTTGAACTACGAGGCAGAAGCGGACGGAATCAATTCTCGTCAATTGGTCGATAATATTTTACGTAAAGTAGCCATCAATAAATAAAGCGTTCGTTGTTTGTAGTTTCTAGTGCTGTGCTACAAACTAGGAACAACGAACAACTGACAATGACAAAATTACCCTCTCCATTCATCGCCCAAATGCAATCTATTTTGGGCGATCAATTCCCTAGTTTCGAGGCAAGTTTACAAACGGTTTCTCCTACTAGCATTCGTTACAATCCATATAAAAGTGTTCAAAAACTCGCAGGAAATCCAGTTCCTTGGGCTGAAAATGCGATCTATTTAGCCGAAAGGCCTGAATTTTCGCAAGATCCATTTTGGCATGGAGGCGCATATTATGTACAAGAAGCAGGCTCGATGTTTACTGCCCACGTGGTCGAGCAGCTTTTGCCGCGCCTCGAAAATCCTGTAGTTCTTGATCTTTGTGCCGCTCCTGGTGGAAAAAGCACCCATTTGGCCACTATTTTACAAGGAAAAGGATTGCTAGTAGCCAATGAGGTAGTGCGTGGTCGCTTGAATATTTTACAAGAGAACCTTATAAAATGGGGCTTGCCCAATTGTGTGATTACCCACAACGATCCTTCCAATTTTGGTCGGGCGCTCAATTTTTTTGATATTGTAGTGGTCGATGCACCTTGTTCGGGTGAAGGATTATTTAGAAAACAAGCCGATGCGGTAGACGAGTGGTCAGAAAAGCATGTCGAATTTTGTGCCATGCGCCAAAGAAGAATCTTAGAAGATATTTGGCCAAGTATTCGTCCTGGTGGCTTTTTGGTATACAGTACGTGTACCTACAATACGGCCGAAAACGAGGATAATATTTTTTGGATAAACGAACAGTTTGATACCGCTGCCGTGCAAATAGAAGTAGATCCAAATTGGGGAATCACCTCAGAAACCCACGATGGATTTTCTTGTTTCAGATTTTATCCGCACAAAACAAGTTCTGAAGGATTTTTCATTACAGTTTTGCAAAAACAGGAAGAAGACTATCGAAATCCGAATCTTCATACCAAACATCCTTATTTCCTTCGCCTTTCGAAAGAAGAACAACCACGGCTAAACGGTTGGTTTTTAGAATCTGAAAATATTCTAATGAAACAGCCAAATGGTATCATCAATCTTTTGCCAAGCACGTTTTATGCTGAAATAGAAGTACTTGCACAAAAACTGAAAGTAGTATATACAGGAACAGAAGTATGCGAAATAAAAGGAAAAGATGCCAACCCTATGCAAAGCCTAGCATCAAGTATTTGTTTGAATACCGAAGCGTTTTCTGTGGCCGATCTTGATCTGGAAAATGCACTCAACTATTTGGCCAAAGCCGATTTCAAAGCGGATTGCCCCATTGGTCACAATCTTATGACGTATCAGAACTTGCCTTTGGGATGGATCAAAAACCTGCCCAATCGAATCAATAATTACTATCCGCAAGAATGGCGATTGAGGAATATTAAGTAAATAATAAAGGCTCGAGTTTGTCCCGAGCCTTTATTATTTACAATCAATTTGTATTATCTATTTGTCCCTTCCGTCTCTGCTTTTTTGATAATTTCCTCATACAACAAGATCGACCAAATAATGTTTGTTTTGTCTGCAAAAGGAATAATATCGTCTAATGTCTCGCCCACAGCTGAAAGATAACTTATTTTGTTAGTTACTTCTTTTTCCATGTGTTTGATATTTGCTTCGGTTTCAGGAATTCCGATTTCTTTCAAAGTGGCACCTGGTTTAGTGTGCAAGGCTAAGAATGGCAAAATCTCGGTAAGAACCTTTACTCTACCAAGATACAAAGTGGTGAGTTCTATTTTACCCAGCTTTTTCAGCTCCTCTTCAGTATGGTATTTGTCTATTTTAGCGTCAGCACTTACGTAGGTGAGTGTAGTGGTCGGGGGGACAGCAGGCGCATTTTTATCTTTCTTTTGGGCAAACGCAAGCGAAGCAATACTTAAAAGCGCAATAGCTAGGATGTTTTTTTTCATATCAGAAAGACTTTTATAACTCAAAATAATGGTCAAAATTCTTAAAATTTATTCTTAACACCATACTAATTGGTCGGTAATGCAATATTTGTTTTACACTGCCGGCATAAAACAATGGTTTATTCTAATAATTGAAAATTATACGAAATATTTTTTAGATCAATAAATAGCTGTAAAATACACAGATGTTCTTTTTACGCATTAATAAACAATTAGTTTAGAATATTTTACAAACTCGGGTTTCTATTCATTTCAAAACGGTATATATTTGCAAACAAGAAAAACCATATTTTAACTTGGAAAAAGTATGAAAAAAACAATCCGCTCAATTAAAGCATTATTGGCCTCTGGTCTGATGCTTACGGGGCTTATGGGTAGTGCACAAACTATTTATTACCCATTTCCTCAAAACACCAATTACTCTTTTGGCTACAAGCCTCAGGCAACTGAAACTGCCATGCAGCAAGCTACACAAGCCGCTTATGCAAATTGGAAAAGTGGCTATTTGGTAGATGGCCCAACATGTGCTAACACCAATGGCGCAACAAAGCGTGTAGAATTTGATGCAGTTTCTGGTCGATTTGGTATAACAGGTGACAATTCTATCGCAACAGTATCTGAGGGTATTGCTTACGGTATGTTGATGTCGGCTTATTATGGTGAAAAAACCAATTTTGATGGCCTTTGGAACTATTACAAAAAATTTGTTAATAGCAATGGTATCATGAACTGGGGTGTGAACAACACGTCATGTACTATCATTGGACAAAATGGTGCTACAGATGCCGAGTTGGATGTAGCTTGGGCTTTGTACGTAGCGTCTTGGCAGTTTGATGGCGCAAGTCAGTCTTCTACATATTTAGCTGGTGCTAAGGCACTTATTGGTGCAATCAAAAAAAGTGAAATCGAGGCTTCTACGTTTATTTTGAAGCCAGGTGACCAATTTGGTGGCTCGGGTTCGGGAAACAATAACTTAGTCAACGTTTCTTACTTCTCGCCAATGTATTACAGGGTGTTTGGTGAAATAACCAATGACGTAGCTTTTTGGAATTCAGTATACAAAAAAGGATACGACATCATGGATTTGGCCATGAACGCAAATACAGGATTGGTGCCTGACTGGTGTACAAGTACCGGAACAGTACCTGCTGCTGGTGCATCCCAATATGACGACAAGGGAGTAAATTTCTTCTACGATGCTGTTCGTACACCCGTACGTATTGCGTTGGATTACCTGTGGTATGGCGAACAGTCTCCTAGGGCTCTCACTTATACCAAAAAAATCAACGGTTGGTTGAGAACTAAGCACTCTAATCCTGCCGATATTGGTGCTAAATATAGTTTGACTGGAGACAAATTAGACAATTCTCATAACAACACGTTCGTTGGTGCATTTGCAGTATCTTCTATGGCTACTGACGATGCCAGCACTCGTGCTTACATCACTTCGTTATACAACGAAAACGTAAAAGTGAATCCAGGAAATGGAGAATACTTCAATGCTTCTTGGAAAGCCATTTCTTTGTTTATTCTTTCAGGTAATTTCTACCTTCCTCCTCCAGATGCGTGCGATAGTCCTCAATTGATGGAGACATATAACTTGTGCAATGGTTCTAAAGTATTAGATGGTGGAGTAACTGCCAGTACCTATGTATGGAAAAGAAATGGAGTGCAAGTAGCTACTTCACAAACGTACACTGCTGCTTTGCCAGGTACATATGAACTGACCACTACAACCACTGTCAACGGAAAGCCATGTGTAAGAAGAGCTTCTACAGAAGTATTTCAAGCCGCTCCTAAAGCCGATTTTTCTTTCGTAGTTTCTGGTTTGGGTGCTACATTTACCGACTTGAGTCTTGGTGGTGTGAAAACGTACGCTTGGACATTTGGCGCAAATGGCGGTACTCCAACAAATATTGCAAATCCAGTAACTATTTACACTGCGCCAGGCTTAAAACTAGTGACGCTTACAGTGACCAACTTTTGTGACCAAACCAATTCTATTACAAAAGAATTGACGGTTGGAAATCCTAATAGCACCGCAGATGGTTGGTACGTAAGTAATTTTACAGGTATGTTCAGTGGAAATCCTGCTACATGGGTGTATACTTCTCCAAGTTTCGAGACAAAGACTCCTGCAGTTCCAACAAATTCTATAATAATAGTAGGTGATTGTAAATCAGCACAAATAGCGTTCAAAACAACTACGTCACAATATTCTGCCGTATCGTTTGCATTTAAGGATCCTATCAAACAACCAGATGATAAAGATCCTAATTTCAATAACTGGCCAATCAATATTAAAAATTATCCATATGTTAGATTTAGAATGAAAGTGGACAAAGCGATAGATAGTCTTCGTGTCGATTTATTGGACAATACTTACAAATCGACTAGTCTAAAACCGGTGTATTTGAAGGGTGAGCGTAATGCAAATGGAACATACAAAGCAATTCCTGTTGGTGAATGGTTTGTTGCTACATTAGACTATACAGGAAGATTCAATTCGTATGCTGCAACAAACCCACCAGTAGTAGATGCAGCCAAAATCGGATCGATTAATTTCTATCCCTATGCACAATATGCTACTGCTACAGGAAGAAAAGATTTCAATATTGAAATCGACTGGATTATTGTGGGAAACAAACAATATCCTGCACCAAATTTGGCTGATGTTGCGAGCACTGATACTATTTGCCCTGTAAATTTAGGAATTAATACAATTGGTTACCTAGGCGAAATCTGTACATTGGACGCAGACAATATTTCTTGGAGCACAGGAGCAACTACTCCGAGTATTATTCCTACCGCGCAGGGTAAGTATACACTAACCGTTACTAACTTTGGTGGTGTCGCTACGAAAGAAATTACGGTAGTTGTACCGCAAAATTCTAAAGCAGCTCTTAGCTACATCACACCTACAGCCAATTCTGTTCTTGTAACAGATGCATCTACAGGTCCTTCTTCTGGTTACAGTTGGTATAGAGTGGCTAAGTCGGTTGCTACCATTCCTGAGGTAATCACTTGGGGTAATACTACAGGTGCGGGTGCTTCTGCAACTTTATTAGGTACGGGACAAACGCCCGAAGCATTTCTTGGAAGTGCGTTTACATGGGCAACTTGGGCTGAAGGTGACAGAATATGCCAACGTATCACGAATCCAAATGGGTGTTATCCTACTTCTGTCACTGCAGATCGCGGTGCTTGTCAAACGATTACAATTGTTATTGCAGGTCTTGAAGACCTTAACGCTACGACTACTAACGTGTATCCTACTGTAGTAGACAATCAGTTGAATATTATGCTTGGCGGTTCGTTAAATGGAACTTTTGATGTGAAAGTTTCTGACATTTTGGGTAATACCCACTCTAACTTGACTATTGGTGCAGGTTTGAGCTCGATAAATGTTGCTAGCTTGGCATCAGGTACTTACCTAGTGCATATCAAACAAGGTGACAAAACAATCACTAGAAAATTCATCAAGCAATAAGCTGCTTTTAGAATTTGATCTTTAAACGAGAGAGGCTGTCCAAACGGGCAGCCTCTCTTTTGTTTGTTTAAGGATGGTAGAATAGCTGATATTATCTCGGCCGATGTAGGAATTAAAAAAAAGTTTTAAACTAATCCCTAGAATCAAGCTCTCACCTGTCCATCGCCTCTCACGATCCATTTGTAAGAACAAAGTTCCGCTAATGCCATTGGGCCACGAGCATGGAGTTTTTGGGTGCTGATTCCGATTTCGGCTCCTAATCCAAATTGCGCACCATCAGTAAAGGCGGTCGAAACGTTGGCATACACCACGGCTGCATCTACACTTTTAAGGAATTTGTCGATATTGACTTGATTCTCTGAAACAATCGTCTCGCTGTGTTTTGAGCTGTATTGGGCAATATGATCCAAAGCCTCATCCAGATTTTCCACGGTCTTGATGGCCAATTTGTAATCCAAAAATTCAGTCCCAAAATGTTCCTCTTTAGCATGTTCTAGCAGATCGGAAGGATACTTTCCTTCTAAAGCTTCGTAAGAACGCTCATCTGCATAAATCACCACATTCGAAGTTTTCAAAACCTCACAAATATATGAAATTTTATTTAATTTATTTTCGTGTATCAAAACGCAATCCAAAGAATTACAGACACTCACGCGCCTTGTTTTTGAATTGTTGACGATAGCAGTTGCTTTCGATATATCGCCCGTTTCGTCTACAAACACATGCACAATCCCTGCACCTGTTTCTATCACAGGCACTTTTGAATTGTTTCGCACATAATTGATCAATCCTTGACTTCCGCGTGGGATGATCACATCCACATATTCTGTTGCATTCAACATCACTTCCGTTGCACTTCTATCGGCAGGAAGTAGCGTTACAAAATTTTCATTCAATCCGTTTTTCTTCAAAACCTCGCGAATGACGTTTGCAATCGAAATATTGGAGAATTCGGCATCGCCACTTCCTTTCAGCATCGCCACATTGCCCGATTTGAAACAAAGCGAGAACACATCAAACGAAACATTTGGCCGCGCCTCATAAATAATGCCCACCACGCCAAGCGGAACAGAAATACGGGAAATATGCAAACCATTCGGGCGAGTACGTTCGTCAATCAATCTGCCAAGTGGTGATTCGAGTTTACTCACATTTACAATGTCGCTCGCAATGTCTTGAAGACGTTTTTCAGAAAGCAATAAACGATCGTATTTTGGGTCGGCTTTGTCCATACGTGCCAGATCCTTTTGGTTTTCAGCCAAAATATAGGGTGCATTTGCCATAGCAGCCTCGGCTACTTGCTTCAAAACATGATTGATTGTGTTCACCTCAAGCAAGTTCAATTCGCGTGCTGCTTGGCGTGCATTTTTAAAAACATTTGTTAAGTTCATTGATTCCCTTTTTCATCCTAAGTTTAAAGTTTAAAGTTCAAAGTTCAAAGTTTAAAGTTTTCTACTTTGAACCTTGAATGTAAAACTTCGGATTTCAAATATTGAACGCTACACTTTAAACAAGACTAGCTAACAAGTTTATAATCATAAAATTGAAGAATAAAAAATTTATTTTGAGCAACAAACAAATAGGACTGTTCGTTTATTAAATTGTACAAAAACAATTACCATTATGTTAGAATACGCAAAGATTATCCTTCAAAAGGTGAGTTTCGACAGTTTGCTATTCGAGAAAGAATTACGCAAAGCTTTGAGTGATCTCGGTCATGATGAACCAGGCAAATTATATACTTGGTGTATGGATTTTTTTGGTGACACCTATCCTGAAGTAATTCAAAGGGCATTTGCCAATTTTATGAACAATCCTACGTATAACGAATTGATGCGTATCGCAGGCGAATCGTTAAGCTAATTTTCGAATTCAATCCTAGTATCCTCAATAAAATGTTTGACGTTTTATTGAGGATACTTTTTTATAAGATTCACTAATGCGATAGTTGAACAATGAAACTCAACTTTCGATTGTGGACAAGAAAGCTTTGGGGTGAAAAAACATTTCTGGATCGAAAGCTGGCGTGTACAAACAAGAAAGGGATGCCTCCTTTATGAACGAAGACATCCCTTGTTTAACAAACAGAACTACATTCACTATTCCAACACCTTCGGCACACGGAAATAGTCCGAATCTTTCTTTGGAGCATTAAAAAGTGCTTCTGCGTGCGTCAGTCCTTCTTTTACTACATCGTCACGCAATACATTGACTTCGGCACTCATGTGGGTGAGTGGCTTCACATTGTCGGTATCTACACTATTGAGGACTTTCATCCATTCCAAAATATTGTTGATACTTTTGGCCATTTCTTCTGATTTGGCTTCGTCAAACTCTAATCGGGCAAGGTGAGCAATTTTGCCTATCGTTTCTTTATCTACTGACATTCGGATTTCGTTTTATAATTTCTGCTGATATTACTTGATGCGTTTCGTCCATGAGCCATTTGATGTCGTTCAAAGTAAGGCCTTTGGTCGAAATTGGCTCATGAAAAATAGCCATTGCCCTATTAGGTTTTCCTAGCCATTTGCCATCATCGGGCAAAATTAACCAATTGTAGGGAATCGTGACGGGTACAATCGGGATTTGTTTCTCAATCGCCAAACGAAACGCGCCATCTCTAAACTGACCCGTAAAAGGCGGATGATCGGGAATGGTGCCTTCTGGAAAAATAACGAGCGAAATGCCTTTATCAAGTTGACTGGCCGCTTTATTGATCGCTTCTCCCCTGCTTTTCAGGCTTTTGCGATCCACCAATACATTGAGTCTGCTGTACATGTAACCAATCAACGGAATTTTAGCTAAGGAACTTTTTCCCATAAAACTAAAATTCTCCTTCACACCCCAAAGCATCACAGGTATATCAATGTAAGAAGTATGGTTGGGACAATACACATATGCCTGACTTTTTTGTGGCTTGAACTTGTAAATGATCATCAATGGAAGTCCAGAAAGTGCATATACAATCAAAGTCCATACACGATTGCACCAGTTGGCGAGCCAATACCATTGTTCCCTTTGAAGAAAAATCCAAAAGAATGGCCAAAGCAACAAGAAAATAATAAAGAACCACAAGAAACACCAAGTAGTGTAGATTCTTCTAATAAGCCGAATAAACATAAACGCAAATTGAATACTCTAATTACGAGCTTTTTCTGAGAGGATTAAAACGAGAACAGAAAATAAAAGAAGAGCACGAGCCAAAGTACGTCCATAAAATGCCATTAAATACGCAAAAAATCGAGCTTTAATCTTTGAAAAGGATCGCTGAAATAGATGAGGCATTTCACTGCATCTTTCGATTTTTGCCAAACCATGATCAACTCGACATGCAAAAATATCATACCTCCCAAAAGATGCGCTATATGAAGACCTGAGATGAGATAGTGTCCGAACGGAAAGGCTAAGTTTAAAAAAAATCAGCAAAAATGCATGCAAAATATCGCATGTATTTGATATATGTAAATAGCTACATTCTTTTTT
>JAYVIX010000026.1:0-2109 GCA_043769845.1 Cytophagales bacterium | reverse complement strand
TCCTATGGTGAATTTAAATACCTGTTGGGGCGAACTAACCAAAACATCAGCTAAAACAAAAACACTTCAAGGCAGTCTGCCAGTGTTTCACTAGCAGTGAGTTTGTTTTCAAAATCAAACGAGCGTTTGCTCGATATTTTGATCCTATGAACATAGTTCTGGACAATAAAAAATAAGTAAACCATCCAGGTGAGCCACCGATACTTTGGCTGTAACAAAAGTACTGTTTGTCAGGCTATTAAAATAGTATGGTTTCTGTCTATCGACAGAAATCAACAGACAGAACAAAATTCCTGGAAAATGCTCACCTTTGTGACGGCATTAAAAACAACCGTGGCAAAATGCTGCGTGCTGGCTCAAACAACTGATTCAAGCTAACAGACTAATGTGTGCTTTCTCGCCAATCGTTTGTCTTAGCCAATATATCGGATAGGCCGATATTTAATATCGTAATGCTATGTACATAGGAATAGTTTTACCATCATCAGATATGCCGCACAGGCTAACGTGACGTCAAACGAATCAGACACTTCGTTTTCAAAATCAAATAATATCTTTGGGATGCTTTTACCCAAAAATCATTTCATCTTATAATAGAAACAATCGATTTTTGGTGTAACCTATCTATACATCAGCTAATGCGGAAACAACGAAACGAGTGCGAGCTTTAACCTTTTCACTCTATATGTTTCTGCCTCTCGTTTTGCAAACTATATCTCTGTACTACTATTTAGTTTTAAAACTACGATCGTTGTTTCGCATACCTTCAAGTCCTGTCGGGAAGCGATGATTGGATTGAAGCAGCTGGTTGTGCGAGCATCGATGTGCTAGAATAAGACAGGTAATTATTCAGACACTATGTTCACTATTAAAGAAAGATATCTTGGATGCAACACGCCAATAAAGCGTACTCGGAATCATGATAGAAGTCATGAGATACACGGACTACGAATCTTTACAGACGTTACAGAAGATAACATATGGCACATGGTATTACGCGTGTCCAACATATCATGGTATGTGTGGCGGCTTTCGCCAATGTTGACTTACCATTGGTCAAGTTAGGTGTTCATCCTAGGTGGATCAACAGTACAACGTGATATGACACTGTGGCCAAACGGTCAATAGTTGTCCTTTATACATATATGTAAAACGATGCACCAACTGTGAAGAATTAGGTTGTGCAATTGTTTCAAACACGATGCACAATTATGCTGATACAATGCGAAGCAACGTTGCAATTGCGAGCACTCCATTAGAATGGAATCGACATTCGACTAGAACGTCCAGTCCTGGTCAGTGCTTCTGTTTTCAAAATGCAACAAGGAACTTTTTGGATACTTTGCAGGAAAGGCTTTTGTAGACAATGACAATAGACATTTTTCGTGGGTACCTAAACGAGATGTCGGCTATAAAAGAACCACTGGTCCTGGTTTACACCAGTGACTTTGGTTTAGCCGATATGCCGGTCAGGACACCGAGAATATTGTTAGCTTTTGGTTGTAAAAAAAGATAGTTATAGGATCATAGTATCCAACACATACGCAATTGAAATTTGAGCACGTCATCACTGGTCTGCACTGGAAAATAGAAAGAAGATGAAGAAGTACATACGTGGGACAAACTGACGTTACAAACTATCGTTGAAAACGGGTAAGGAATGCACAAAGACCAGTGATGTCGTTTACAAAAATAAAGTGCATACCATTTGGGATGCTTTGATCCAATAAATATCATCGTCGATGACATGTAATTTACAATTTCTGGGTTGACCAAATCGACACATCAGCGAAAACAAAAACAGTGACCGGGTAATATGTAGAGTCCAGTGAACAATACACATTTTTTTGGTGGATAATCTAATCCTTTAAAAAAAAAACACAATAGCACAAATAAATAATTTTCGGGTGACCTAGCCAAAATATCGGCTAGGTCACCCAGGTCAGGTTTAATAGCCGATATTTTGGCAATTAAAGCTATACTGGAGGATTCGCACCTTTAATGCAGTCAGAGGTCGTGCATCGAGCATCAGCGCATTTACCATTGACCACAATAAAGTCATCTGAGCAAGTGCCACCTGCGTATGTCATCACAACCAGTCATTTTGTT
>JAYVIX010000025.1:0-2020 GCA_043769845.1 Cytophagales bacterium | reverse complement strand
AAGATTAATTTTTGGCACTAAAGTGTACACTTTAGTGCCAAAAATTAATCTTAAATAATTGTTCACGATAGTTTGAGTTTCTGTGTCTAGTTGATTTATAAAAACAGAAGCAGATGAAACGAATAATTTATGCAGTAGCATGTGTTCTTGCACTTTTTAGAAGTATCATATTTAGTATCGATCAGAATAAAAAGAAAGCTCACTTTTTGGGGAAAGCGTAAATTGGAATCCTGAAAGCCGTTTGCCCGATTTTTCGTATGAAGGTTATCGTTCTTCTGAAAGCGACTTGCCCAACATAGTACAGGTATATAATTTATCTAACAACGCCATTACAGGTACAAAGGCTAAGCCTAATGATGGCATAAACGATGCACCATTCCTTCAACAATTGATTGATGCCGCTACCAACGGTGGTACTATTTTTATCCCAGCTGGCAGATGGGACATGGATTCAGATATTTTGTTGAACAAAAAAGGAGTAGCGATAAGAGGTGCTTTAAATAGTGCATGAGTTCCTACAACAGAGATTTATCAGGGAGATCCACGTTTCCCAGCTTATAAAACAAGCGGTTCTGTCACCAATTGGATTATCACGATCCAAGGGAGTCAATCTTTTTCCGCTGAAATTGGCAAAGTAGCTGTAGATGCCGAACAACGTTCAACTTCTATCACATTGACGAATGTAGGTACGCTGGCAAAAGGTGATTTTATTCGAATGATTCAATATGATCCAGAAGATGGTAGTTTGGCCGATTTTTTGACTGGAGTAGCTTAACAAGGTAGTGAAACTTCCAATCAAAAAGACAAATTTAGATGGTTTGCCAAAATGGTGAGTGTGTCTGGAAAAACACTTGTATTGGATCGACCACTTTCAATTCCTGCCAATGTAAAATGGAATACTACGATTACTGAATTTAATTTGGCGGCTTCGGTAGCCGAAATAGGGGTAGAGAATATCCAGTTTACATTCAACAATAAGATAGAGTTTGATCATCTAAAATTCTATGGTTTTAGTGCCATCACAATGAATAGAGCTACCAATTGCTGGGTCAAAAATGTAGTAATCGTAGATTCTGAATCTGGTATTACATTAATTGGCGAAAGTTGTTTTAATACGTGGAATAAAATTTAGAGATGTTCAGATGACCAAAGTGACGCTTCCTTTGCCTCGTTCGACCGATTATGGCTATAGAAAAACCCAAGTGGGTACAGGCCATCATCCGCTTTATTTTTTGAGTAGTTTTTATAATTTGGTCGAAAATTTTGTTTTTGAAAATATCTATTGGCACGAAATAGGAGTGGAAGATCATGCTCACATGAATGTGTACCGAAACGGAAAAGGCGTAGCCTTGGCTTTCGACAATCATAAACTATTGCCTTATTCTAACCTTTGGACAAACATTGATACGGGTGTAGCACGTATTTTCTGGAATTCGGGCTTGAATGACCTTGATGCAAGCGGGAAGGACAGAAGGGGAGTAAATGCAGGAATCAGAAATACCTATTGGAATATCAATTTTTGACCTAAATCGCCACAACAAGAACCTTCGTGTACTTTATTGATCCATTCTTCTTCAGAAATTTCTTTTTCAGCCTTTGAGGAAGTGATGAGGGGTTTGCACCAATCGCAGGGTCTCGAGTCTTCATCAAAACCGGTGTCATTACATTTTGGGCAAATATATCCGCAACCAGGCATGTTTTCAATTTATCAGTAACAAACAATTTGCAAAATCTAGGCCAATTAAATGAAAAAAAGGTCTGTTGGGGGACAGACCTTAGATACTATAAGAAATAAATCTAATACTGCTTAAACGGTAAACACCCAATTGTGAGTATCAGGTTTTAAGCCCATTCTGATTTGCATCAGTTCTTCTGCAATTTTCTTAGATAAAGGTCGGTTTTCAACCAAAGGCAAGGTGTAATCTTTACCATTGTCGCTGATAACTGCAATAGGCGAAATAACGGCTGCAGTTCCAGCTCCAAACGCTTCTTGTAGCGTTCCGTTGTCGGCTGCTGCTAG
>JAYVIX010000024.1:0-4324 GCA_043769845.1 Cytophagales bacterium | reverse complement strand
CCCGATATTTGTGTCATTTGTGATCCTGAAAAGCTGGATGAAAGAGGTTGCTTAGGAGCTCCTGATTTCATCATAGAAATATTGTCACCTAGCACCAGTTATAAAGATACACACGAGAAATTTAACATTTATCAAGAATCTGGCGTAAGAGAATATTGGATTGTGGATGCTTCGAATAATTTGGTAGACGTTTTTGTACTTCAAAACGAAAAATATAGTTTAGTCGGCAAGTTTGGAAAAGGTGACCTTGTGAAAGTAAATACTTTGCCAGGACTGGAAATAGATCTTTTGGATATTTTCGAGTAAGTGGAGGTACGTCCGTATTGAACGAAAGTGTAAATTTGTAGAAACAACAAAACATGGACACAAGGACCTCGACTGCGACAGATATTTCAGCATTAGCAAACAAAGTTCGAAATGTCAAATCCTTAAAGATGGTACGTAGCCTTTTGGAAACAATTCTTCACGAGGAAGAAGTAGCTTCCTTGCCCGATTCGCTCATCGTTGAATTGGAAAAAAGACGTGAAATGCATAAAAAAGGTTTAGGAAAGACCTATTCAGAAGAAGAAGTGTTGAGTGCCGCAAGAGATTCCAGAAAATGAGTTTTGAAATTTGGGAATCGGCAAAAGAAGAATTCATTTCAGCCTATTCTTGGTACGAAGATAGAAGTATAGGTCTTGGTGAAGAGTTTGCCAAAACAATTTCAAGTTATTACAAGAAAATCAAAAAGAATCCATACCAATACCATGAGCGTGAAAGTGGATTTAGAGCAGTAGTTGTACATGGATTTCCTTACCTCATTGTGTTTGGAATAGAGGATGAAACGATCACTATTTATTCAATATTTCACACCAGTCGAAATCCTGAACCTTTAAGTAAAAGGATAGGCGGCAAACGAAACTAATTAAATCAAAGGATTGGAAATTGTTCCAACTCCCTAAAACAAATATAAATGAATATTTATTCAATTAAATTATTTCTTGCAGTATTATATTTGAACGCAGTTCAAATTTTCGCACAAAACGCACCTGCCAACTTCGCCAGCAAAACGGCCAATTTTGGCAAAGTACGAGAGGAGGTCGGAAATGTTCATTACGATTTTTGGTTTACCAACAAGGGAATCAATCCTTTACGTGTAGAATCGGTCAAAACATCATGCGGTTGTACGGTGGCTGAATATACCAAATTGGCGATTCCAAGTGATAGTTCAGGCCGAGTGCGTGTGACGTTAAATACCGTCAACCGACCTGGCGAAGTGAACAAATCAGTAGAGGTATTTTTCTCGGGTTTCGAAGAGCCTGTCATTCTCACTTTGAAAGGAATAATCGTGGGCAACCAACGTTTACTCGAACGCGAATTGGTATACCCGTTTGGCAATCTTCGATTTTTATCCAAAACATTAAACATGGGCACTGTACGCACTAAAGGCCCCGAAAAGCGCGAATTCGAATGCTACAATGCAGGCAAAAAAGAAATTCAGATACATGAAATAAAACACGATACTTCGTTTATGAAAATTGTGTTGAATAAATACACCTTGAAACCAAAAGAATCAGTAAAAATTTATATCACTTATGATGCATTGGCTCGGAAAAACTGGGGCTTTATGGCTGATACAGTGACCTTTGTAACTACTGACGATTCGCTTCCCAACAAAGCCATTCCAGTTACGGTACAATTGGAAGAATCTTTTCTAAACACAGATGCCAATTTCTTAGCAAATGCGCCCAAAATTAAATTTGAAAAAACGGATCAACATATGGGCACTTTGAAAGAAGGCCGAACAGTGAGTTTCAATTACAAATTTACCAACGAAGGAAAGGAAGATTTATTGATCCGAAAAATCGTTTCTGGTTGCGAATGCCTCACTTTCGAAACTCCTAAATACATTATCGCACCAGGCGAAACGAGTTTCGTTCGTATCACGATGGATACTAAAGACCGCGAAGGTGTTCAGAATAAATACGTGACAATAATTAGTAATTCGCCATCCAAACCAAGTATCAACCTTTGGATGAGGTTGAATGTAGTGAATTAAGAATGAGCACTTACTTTTTGCAAAACCAGAAATCATAAAACTAAAATAGACAACTCAACTCAAACCGATTAAATGTTCATTTTGACAAATTGCAAGCATTGATTTCATTAATTTGCAGAAAAACGAACGATGGTTTTCGATTTCAGGTTAAAGGTCTTCTACAATGTGGCGCAAAAACTAAGCTTTTCGAAGGCCGCCAATGAACTGTTTATTTCACAACCGGCCGTTACCAAACACATTTCCGAACTTGAATCGCAACTACAAACGCGTCTTTTCAACCGCAACGGCAGTTCGATTTCGATCACTCCTTCGGGCGAAATAATGTTGCGCTATGCAGAACAAATTTTCAGATTATACGCTCAGCTAGAAAACGAGCTCGCCCAGCAAACCGATGTTGCAAGTGGATCTTTTTCTTTGGGAGCCAGCACCACATTGGCACATTATGTGTTGCCTCGCATTTTGGCTTTGTTCAAAAAGACTTATCCCAATACTGACGTTCATTTCCAGCACGGCAATAGCGAGTTTATCGAACAACAAGTCATTGCCCAAAAGCTGGATATTGCAATAGTGGAAGGCATTTCGCATCATTCACAAATCAGCTACGAACCCTACATCAAGGACGAAATTGTACTCGTGATGCGCACTGGCGCAAAAGCATTTCCAAAAGGCGAAATCAAACCCGAACAACTACTTTCGATTCCATTGATTTTGCGTGAGCAAGGTTCAGGTACTTTGGATGTGATTCATCAGGCACTTTCGAAATCCCACATTCACCATAAAGCCCTTCACATACAGATGCATCTAGACAGTACCGAGTCAATCAAACAATACCTGATGCATTCTGATTGTGCGGCATTTCTTTCGATCCATTCTATCACCAAAGAGCTCCAACAAAACCAATTTTCAATTATCGACATCAAAGGAATTGATATTTCTCGCACCTTTCAGTTTATCCAACTACACGGTCAAAACCCCAAACTTCCCGACCTGTTCAAACGCTTTTGTTTGAATCATTATAACATTTTGTAATAGTCAATAAGATTTTATGATTGGCGATTAATGTCTATTCTGTGGAATATTGCCATACATAAACAAAAAATGCCATGGCCATTATCATCACAGACGAATGTATCAACTGCGGAGCTTGCGAACCAGAATGCCCCAACACTGCCATATACGAAGGCGGTGCCTCTTGGAAATGGGCAGACGGAACTAGCCTCACTCAGGTAGAAATGGAAGACGGCACAATGGTGGATGCCAAAACACCTCAAACTCCGATTTCAGAAACACTATTCTACATCATGCCCAGCAAATGTACCGAGTGCGCAGGCTTTCATGAAGAACCGCAATGCGCAGCCGTTTGCCCTGTCGATTGCTGCATTCCTGATCCAGATTATGTGGAAACAAAAGAGGAATTATTGGCTAAAAAAGCGTGGCTGCATAGTAACTAGGCATTCGATTTTAAGAAGTCATTCGCTCCGCAATTCCAATCGGCTCTTCATACAAGCCCACAAGGCTCACATTGTCAGAGAATTGGTTTTCCAATAGTGTACACCAAGCCTTTAGGTATTTTATCAAATCCAATTTATTGTTGAAATTCAGATGTCTTTCTTTGGCAGGAATAAGGGCAAGATTTTTTGGATCTGAAAGTTTTTCGAGATGCTGAAGATCTGAGGTGGTCAAGCCCTTTTGAAGCAATTTGAAAATCATCAGATCCAATGGCAAATTACTTTTAGCACAATATTCCGCAGTTTGTTCGCTCCAATCGCCTTCGCGAGTTTGCAGCGCCCAAGTGTGTATTTCTGCTTTGGAGACTTGTAGTAATTCTTGCGCTAAGTTGCCACAGTTACATGCGCCCATGTGGCCCCAATGATACGTTGCACCAGATGCTAGTTTCTTTACAGTTGCACGCATTGCGCTGATGAGTTCGATGCTAGGAGTTGCCATAATTATTCATTTTGAATTACTTGTATAACTAAATATTGGGTAAAAAGTTGGGAGTAAAAACTAGCTTTTAGCTAAAAGAACCATCTATTTCACAAAATATTGGGTATCTGAAATCCTTTTTATCAACTTGCAAACAAAAAAAGATTAAGCACAATGTCCGAAACACTCAGTCTGAAAAAATCTATTTCGATCGAAGCTCCCTTTTATGTGGTTTGGGAAGCACTTACCACACCAAAACTCATTAAAAGATATTTCTACGGCACCGAAACACAAACCGATTGGAAGAAAGGAAGTCCGATTATTTTTTCAGGCGAATGGGACGGAAAAAAATACGAAGAC
>JAYVIX010000023.1:0-4927 GCA_043769845.1 Cytophagales bacterium | reverse complement strand
AAGGCTAATCTTACTTCCGCACTTTCATAACGTAAATCGGTCTTTTCCATGACACAAATATACGAAAAAATCACTATATATTACCGTCAGGTTAATAGTTAAGAGTGAATAGTTATTTGACACACGCTTTTTGCTTATAGCTTTTGCCTTTGGGCTAATTTTTATAAAAATAATCAAAAATACTTTTCACTGCGCAGAAAGGCTGCGCACATGGGCTGGAAGTTTGTATCATCAAAGACGAACAAGTAAAGATAGACGCCATGAAATTCAACGTACCAAATATATTCAACAACAAAACGACCAACTACGAAGGTGCAGTCGCTTATAAAATGAGCACCGAGATGGAATTGTATTCCGCAGTAGTCACGGCTTCGTTGAACGACCAATTCTACGAAAAGGAATCGGATCGTTTGAAACGCATCCAATCATTGATCGCAAAAAGCAATCCTGAGATAGTAGCCAAAATGGCGATCTATACCCGTGAGAAAATGTACTTACGTAGCGTGCCAATGGTAATGGCGGTCGAGATGGCGAAACATGCTTCTGGAAACGGATTGGTAGCCAAAACGGTAGAACGTGTCGTGCAGCGTGCGGATGAAATCTCGGAAGTATTGGCTTATTACGCCATGGCTAACGGACGTAAAGAGCAAAAACAATTGAACAAGTTGAGCAAACAAGTTCAAAAAGGATTGGCAGCTTCATTCAACAAGTTTGACGAATACCAATTTGCCAAATACAACCGTGACGGAGCCGTAAAATTGAAGGATGCCTTGTTTTTGGTGCACCCTAAAGCAAAGGACGAAGCGCAACAAGTCTTGTTCAACAAAATTGTAAAAGACGAATTGACCGTACCATACACCTGGGAGACCGAGCTTTCGGCTTTAGGACAACAAACGTTCGAGTCGGAAAAGGCAAAGAAATTGGCTGTGAAAGCCAAATGGGAAGAATTGATCGACAGCAAGAAATTGGGTTACATGGCCATGTTGCGAAACATGCGCAACATGTTGGAAGCGGAAATTGACGCTGAACATGTGGTGAAAGTGTGTACCCAATTGGCAAGCGAAGAAGCGGTCAAAAAATCCAAACAATTGCCTTTCCGTTTCTTGGCGGCTTACCGTGAGTTGAAACAAATCAATAGCGGTTTTGTGCCCATGATTTTGGACGCTTTGGAAGAAGCATTGAAAGCGAGCGTGGCCAACATGCGTGGTTTTGGTGTCGACACCAAAGTGGTGATAGCCTGTGATGTATCGAGCTCGATGCAGAAACCAGTGTCGCCACGAAGCAAAGTGTTGTACTACGACATCAGCTTATTGATGGGCATGATGTTGCAATACAAATGTAAAAATGTGTTGAGTGGTATGTTTGGCGACCGTTGGAAAGTGGTGCAAATGCCTACTCGCAACATCTTGGCCAACGTAGATGCGTTCTACAAACGCGAAGGGGAAGTGGGTTACTCGACCAACGGCTATTTGGTTTTAGATTATTTAATCAAAGCTGGCTATGTGGCCGACAAAGTGATGATGTTCACCGATGTGCAAATGTACGACAGCGTGAGCGGCAACACCTTGATAGGCAACACGGTAGCGGCCAAATGGAAAGCGTATAAAAAGATCGCTCCAAACGCCAAATTGTATTTGTTCGACTTGGCTGGATTAGGAAAATTGCCTTTGGAAATCAAAGACAACGATGTGTACTTGATAGCAGGCTGGTCCGACAAAATCTTTGATGTATTGAATGCCTTAGACGAAGGCGGCAATGCCATGACAGAGATTGAGAAAATAGTTATTTAGTTCGTTGTTAGTAGTTCGTAGTTTAGGATTCTGTCGAGTTCGAAAACTACAAACAAGGAACTATCAACTAAAGAAAAAACAGGATGCCGTAGGAATGGGTTACTTCGCTCCAATTAGGGGAGGAATGGCGTGGTTGGGTAACACCAACGTGGTCATCTGGTTCGACTCCAGCTTGCAATGCCCCGAAACTTGTTCCGCCTTTTGCTCTTGTTTCAAACTTTGCCCAAAAGCAGACGGCTTTAGGTAAAGTATTTAAAGAAAACGACAGGTGTCGTAGAATAGGGTTACTTCGTCACTAATTGGGTCGCAGGTTCGAATCCAGCCTTCCGATAGTAATTGGTTGTAGCTCAGGTGGTAGAGCAAATTAAATAGTCCCTGTTCGAATCATTACCCTGTTGTTTTCTTTTTAAGAGATTTAAAAAATAGACAAGTGACGTAGTACAGCAATACTTCGTTTGGTTGAAAACTGGTAGAAATACAAGTAGAAGGGTTCGAGTCCCAAAAGCCGCTGTGCGATTATTTCCTTGTCTTTACCAAAATTAACAAAAACGACAGGTGTCGTAGAATAGAGTTACTTCGATTCAGGTTCGTGGGGTTGCAGGTTCGAGTCCTGTCTTGCCAAATGGCGAGTAGCGCAATTGGTAGCGCACATGTGTACTTTGTTCGCTTTTTACCCTGTTGTTTTTGTTATTGAAATTGAAAAAAATAAACGAGTGGCGTAGTAAAGTGATACTTCGGTAAATGGTAAAGCGTTCTGAAATTTCAGAAAGTGTATTGGTTCAAGTCCAATTCTTCCAGTAAAATGGGAGGTAGCTTAATAAAAACACTTTATGCCTTTTCCCTCGTTTTTAAAATTCAAAAAGGAAGTGCGGGTTTCAGAACTATAAAAATATTGATTGATAATATTAAAATTATCTACAATTAAACTCATCTAGTTTGTTTACTAGTAGATTAAGCCAAGCCGAAAATCGCGGACATTTTTCTATAATATTTTCTATGCCAATCATTTCGAAAATTAATTCCCCATCGCTTATCTTATCATAATTGTAAATCTTTTCTAGTCTTTTAGATGGTGCAGTTTCTGGTGAATTGTTTATGTCTTCTGGATTAGGATATCCATTTACTATCTCTTTGATTTGTTCAAGCTGAGCATCTTTATCTAACATTAATTCGAAACCTTTAATATCAGAAAACATTAAAGATTCTATTTCATGTCGTTGAATATAAGGTATAAAATTATTTGGAGAACCTAAATCCTTATGGATAGCGGCTTCAATCTTTGCTATCGCATTAGAATCTATTGTGTAATCAGGGAAATTAGTAGGCAGCTTAAAAAAATCTATCAATGACGTCACAATTGTCTCAGGTTGAGCCAATACCCGTAAAACATCATTCTTATAATATTGATAATTAACTACTCCACCTTTACTATGAAGTTTTCTATTCGTTATAATAGTCTGAGCAGTCATAGGAATATTGAAGCCTAGACCCAATAAGTAAGGAACAACAGTTTGATTTACAAAACTAATTTCAGTACCACCTTCAACAATGAAAACTAATCTTTTCATATCACATATAATAAGGCTGACCTCCAATCATATTTTTGCCCCACAAATCACCAAGTGTAAACTCTTCCAACCAAGCATGTAAACTTGGCGAATCTAAATGTTTAAAAACTGAACTGTTTTGCTCTCTGTCGGTAACTATAATTTCTTCCGGCTCAAAATTATCTATAAAGTTAGTAGACTGTGTAGAGATTATAACTTGTGTAGTAGCTGATATTTTTCGAATTAAAGATGCCAATATATTGATAGCAACTGGATGCAATCCTAATTCAGGCTCATCAATGATTATCGTTTTGGGAGGGTTTGGTTGCATCAGTAAAGTAGCCAAACAAATAAAACGAAGCGTGCCGTCCGATAGATGATAAGCATTAAAGTAAGAATCAGGAAATCCTTTTTCCTTCCACTCTAACTGAATAAACTCTTGATTTAAGCGAGAAGGTTTTAAGTCAAATTTTTCAAAAAATGGAGCAATGCTCTGTATAGTTTTCTCAATTCTTAAATAATGTTTGTTATGCCGCTCTTTCAAGAAATAGAGAAAGGCAGCAATGTTAGATCCATCATTCTTAAGTTTTGAACTATCTTCGACATTTGACCTGCCCTTCATTGGAGAAGTATCTCCTGTGTCGTGAAAATGATAAACATCGAATTCTCTTAAACGGTTATTTACCCAAAAAGCCTGTCTGATATTTATCTCACTAAACTTAGATTCTTTTACGTCCTTTTCATACAAATTATAATGCCATATGCCATTAAAGAATGCAGTACTTACTTTTCTAATTAGTAGACTATCCTGTGCATTTTCTAATTCAACAATAAATCTATTTTCAGGATTGTTATTTTTATCTCCAAAATAAAAATCGACCCCAATCTTTTGTGTATTCTTTTTTCCAAAGTGAAGGAAACTATCTGCTCCGCCTTTTTTTTCAATGAAATTCTGGATGTTTCCTTGATAGAGATTTTTAATAAATGAAAAGACTGAAATAAAATTACTTTTTCCCACTCCGTTACTTCCAATCAATATATTGATTGGCTTAAGTTCTATACTTAAATTCTTTATTGATTTATAACCTGTTATATCAATTCTAGTTATCATAAACTAAAACAAAAAAATATTTTGAACACATAATTATAATGATAGTACAGTAAAGGTATAATGTTTGCTGAAAAAATGCCTCAGAATATTCTAATTAAACAAAAAGAACCCTCGCTACTCAACATTTGTAATGTCGAGCTACAGATGAATAGGATTTGTAATATTACTATATAAAAGGGTCATAGACCCTGAACTTAATTCTTCGTCTCATATTGCAAATGTGCGATAGCCACGTTTATAACCTATTACCTTTCTGTTAACTATTTATAATTAGTCTAAATAAAAATAATATCCATGTACATTTAGGCCATAAAACATACTAACATGGCTAATCTACTATTTACCTCAAGCTGGACTTCCATCGTTTTTGAAGGAAGAAACAAATTTTATGGAGCATTTGAACTTCGCCAGAGTTACGAACGCCACATGCTCTTTGCCTTATTCATCACCTTGTCATCTATCGCGGCACTCTCCTTAGG
>JAYVIX010000022.1:0-2843 GCA_043769845.1 Cytophagales bacterium | reverse complement strand
CTTCTTGAAACACCACCTGAATACTTTTTGCAGAATACGGTTCGCCCTCTTTTGACCCTTCAAATAGCCATATTTTAGGCTTATATTCCACAAAATATTGTCTTAGTACTTGCAACGTTTTGGTCGACAACAAGGTATGTCTGTCTTTTTTGCCTTTCCCTTGTTCTACTCTTATTTGCATTCGCGAACTGTCTATGTCTTTTATTTTCAGGTGGATAGCTTCGCTTATTCGCAATCCGGCCGAATAAATCGTCATAATGATTGCTTTGTGTTTTAGGTTATGGATACTTTGAATCAAACTTTTCACTTCCTTCTCACTCAGTACCGTTGGAATCGTTTTTTCCTTGTGTGGTCGTTCGATGAAATAAAATTTACGCTGACCACCAAGCACACGTTCATAATAGAACTTGATCGAATTAATTGACTGATTTTGGTACGAACTCGACACCTTTCGCTCTATCACCAGATAACGTACATAGGCAATGATTTGGCTTTCATCAATCTTGTCAATTTCGTATCGGTAATAATAGTTTATAAATTCCTCAAAAGTGTTTCGATACGTTTTTAGTGTACTTTCCGAATAGCGCAACTCCCTCAATTTCAGCACATATTCTTCGGGAATACTTCGGTAATTGGGAATATCGAATGCGCTGGGTTTAGACTTTTTGTCGGCATCTTTTGCTTCTTCTTCTACATATTTCCAAATCATATTTTCCGTTTCGGCCGTTTGGCGCAACGTATTTATAAAAATGTCCGAAAAAGGCACCGTCCACCATTTGTTTTTTGCATCCCAATAATGAAAAGGCATTTTTTTGATCGCATAACTAAGGCTTTTATTGAATCCAAACACCAATTTCATTCGGCCAACCTTGGTTTTGATGCATAAAACCTCGTTTTTGCCCACTTGATAGCTTTCGTTGCTACTTTTTATTTCCTGTGTTTCATGTATATTGAGTTGTGTGATTCGATTTCTGAAAAAATCTTTGAGTAATTCCAAATTGCCCGGAAAATTAGGGATGATCCAACAAAACTGTTTACTGTCCCAATTGCTATATTTCAGTGTTCGAACAAACCGTATATCTCCCTCATTTTTAGGCATTTTAAGGATAATTTTGCGCCCGATCACGTCCAAATAAATACCATTTTTATCAAGTTGTAAAGTTTGTGGAACTTGAACAGTAGGAGAGGGCTCTAGTTTAGGTTTGAACGTTTCTTGTTTCTTTGGCTCAAATGTTATCTCTGGAAACAAATCCTTCAATTTTTGAAAAGCTTCTTTAGTATATGGAATATGCCATGCCCTTTGTGTTTGACTCCATTTAGAATCCTCTATCTGGCGCAAAAGGCTGATATTTTGCG
Source organism: Cytophagales bacterium (assembly GCA_043769845.1). GTDB lineage: Bacteria > Bacteroidota > Bacteroidia > Cytophagales > UBA9547 > UBA9547. The sequence continues at coordinate 1,487 of JAYVIX010000022.1, read as the reverse complement.
AGTTGTATGGAAATTCAACACGAATTCTCGGTTCTTTTCGGTGTACTATTTTTTCGGCTTTCATTAGTAGTTGCGTAGATTACAGCAAATACGAGTGATATACGAAATAGGTTTATATATAAATAGTCAATTTATTAAATTAAAAATAAAGTACGTTGTATCTCTATCCGTGTTCTTTGTCTCAATTAACACAATTATTTCGCACTATAACACAGAGCTAAGTAATTAGGATTAAATATTCGACACTTGACAAATCTACAAGTTATTGATTTTATGATAAATACAGAACTATTAACAGTCGACTATTAACTATTGACTACTTAAGTTACTAGATAAAAAAAAATGAATATCGACTATTAACTAATAAATGTGTTTTACGGGCAATTGAATGATAAATTCGGTTCCTTTTCCTAGCTCACTCTCTACCTGCATACTTCCTTTGTGTTTTTCGATAATTCCGTGCGTGATCGACAAACCAAGTCCTGTGCCTTTTCCTACATCTTTAGTGGTAAAAAATGGATCAAATATTTTTCTTTTTACTTCCTCTGTCATTCCCGTTCCACTGTCTTTTATTCGGATCACGATATCTTCGTTTTGCAAAAAAGTGTAGATCTCTAACCTACCCATTTCCCCTTTTTTTGTGTTTGAATGAATCGCCTCTATTGCATTCGTCAGAATATTCATAAACACCTGATTCAGTTTTCCAGGAAAACATTCAATCAAGGGTAAGTCGCCATAATCCAGCACCAACTCAATCCCCGAAAGTTGCTGTGTCAGCAAAATAATGCTCGATTTCAAACCATCGTTTACATTGGCTTTTTTCAAATCGGCCTCATCTACACGTGAAAAACTTTTCAAACTTTGAACAATTTCAGCAGTTCTATTTGCACCTTCCGTAATTCCTTTCAGCAGTATCTCGATTTCTTCTTTTACATAATCGATATCTATTTCTTTTTTAAACTTCTGAATATCAAGCAATTTACTCTCGATAGTTTCATCATTTCGGATACTATCATATTTCGCCAATAGTTCTTGCAAGTCGATAATATCCCTGCGCAATGGGTTCACATTTGACACCACAAAGTTGATAGGGTTGTTGATCTCATGCGCCACACCAGCGGTAAGCTGTCCAAGTGAAGCCATTTTTTCCGAATTCACCAATTGTGATTGTGCTTCTTTCAAGGCAATAAGAGTGGACGAAAGTTCGGAATTGGTATTTCGAAGATCTATTGTACGTTCAGCTACTTTTTGTTCCAAAAACACGTTTTGCTCTTTGATAATTTGCTCATTTTCCTTCAATATTTGCAAGGCTTGAACCTGGGAAAGTTCTTTTTCTTTTTTCAAAATATTGATCCTATCGGCCAATGCAAATGAAAGGAAAATCACTTCCAGAGCGGAACCTGTTTGCATGGTATAATTGGTGATCATATTGTAAGGTAATATTTCGAAATCTTTCAATACATATACACATACACCTGTCAAAAAAG
>JAYVIX010000021.1:0-32495 GCA_043769845.1 Cytophagales bacterium | reverse complement strand
AAAAATTTCAACATAGAGAAAAGCAATCTGGCATTGCAAGGCTACGATGCCGTTTCCTATTTTTCGGGCAAACCAAAAAAGGGACAAAAATCTATTTCGAGCACATACAAAAGCGTTTTATATTGGTTTACCACAGCCCAAAACCTCGCCACATTTAATGCCAATCCTGATAAATACGAGCCTGCTTATGGTGGTTGGTGTGCGTATGCGATGGGTGCAAAAGGCGAGAAAGTGGAGGTAGATGCCGAGAATTTCAAAATCATCAAAGGCAAAAACTACCTTTTTTACAAAGACTTCTTCTCCAACACGATAAACGATTGGAATAAAGACGAAGCATCTCTTTTTGGCAAAGCAGAAATTAACTGGAAGAAAATTTACAAATAATGAAAACCAAAATTCTAAACATCGTTTCGTGGGTTTCGGCCATTGTGGCAGCTGTCGTCATGATACAAACACTCTTTTTTAAGTTTTCGGCTGCCGAAGAAAGTGTCTACATCTTTACCAAAATGGGCATTGAGCCTTGGGGAAGGATAGGAAGTGGAATTGCCGAACTTTTTGCTTCTATTCTCATTATCTGGCCTTATACATGTTGGATAGGAGCTAGTTTGGGAATGGGCGTGATGGCTGGGGCAATTTTATCACATCTCACAGTTTTAGGAATTGAAGTAAAAGGCGATGGTGGTTTGTTGTTCTTTTATGCGGTATTGGTATTTGTGGCCTGTGGGGTTTGTTTGGTTATACATTGGCCATCTTCACTCATTTCGAAATATAAAATGCGAATTGGGATTTGAAAACAATACTGTTTTGTATCATCGGATTGTTGAATTCTGCATTTGCACAACCCACTCATAGTTGTAAGGATTCTTGTGCCGAAAAAACGAACAAATTATTACCGATCGCATTTTTTACGCCAGAAACTAAAGTCGGTGTAGGCGGTTTATTTTACAAAGTATTCGGATCGTCAAATTGTGATTCATCAGGCCAAAAATCTATCCTTCAAACCTATTTAACAGTAACGCAAAACAAACAATATGCTTTAGAAAATGATTGGCGTTTGTTTGCTAAAAATGAGAGATTTATGTTTTCTGGTGGATTGGATTATACTCGTTTTCCTGAATTTTTCTTCGGAATTGGCAATAATACGTCACGCGCCATGAAAGAATTGTATTCGTTTGACTTGATAAAACTCGCTACTAAAAATCAGAAAAAGATTGGAGAGAATTGGTATTTCGGCATTTCGAACGAATTGCAGTATTTGTTTTCGGTGGAAAAAAAGACAAATGGCATGATGGAAGATGAAAAGGTAAAAGGAACGAACGGATATATTATGAATGGTTTGGGTTTGACGCTCACGTTTGACAAACGGAACAATGTACTGAATACCACAAAAGGCTCATTTTGGGAAGTTTCGGGCAATTCGTTTCATTGGGTTTTAGGTAGTGAGTTCAATTTTTCAAGATTCATCTTTGATGCTCGAAAATATTATACGTTTGGCAAAATATCTGTTGGTGCACAAGCCTATTTTCAATTAAATGAAGGAATAGTGCCTTTCAGAGCATTGCCAGTATTGGGTGGTGCTAGTAATATGAGAGGTTTTTATCGTGGTCGGTTTCGGGATAATAATATGACATTGGTACAAACCGAAATGCGAATGCCTCTGTTTTGGCGAATCGGTCTGGCCGCATTTACCGGCATAGGGCAAGTGGCTTCAAGACTAAATGAATTCAGGACGAACGAGTTTAAATACAATGTCGGAACAGGACTTCGTTATGTGATAAACAAGAACGACAATGTAAATATTAGGTTTGATGTAGGTTTTACAGACGAAGGCTATGGATTCTATGTTGTTTTTGCAGAAGCGTTTTAACGTTTGTCGGTCATGCGACATTTACTCTGCCTCAGTTATGTTTCTTTTGTATAAAATCAAATGTATGAGAATTGTATCAGTTATTCTTATTTCCTTTTATCTTCAGTTAAATACCGTTTTCGCGCAAGCACGATGGAAATCAGAGTCGTTTGCCATTACGTTTTCGATTAAAAATGCAGGTATAAATGTGTCGGGCAAGCTTTCGGGTTTTCAGTCCGAGTTTAATTTTTATCCTGAACAGTTGGCATCGAGCAATATCTTGGCAAGCATAGATGTGAATACGATTAATACTGGCATCGACCTCAGAGACAAACATCTAAAGAAAGAAGAATATTTTGATGCGGCCAAATACCCAAAAATCGAAATGAGTTCTGTTGCTTTCGAAAAATTGGCAGAAGGTTATTTCAAAGGCAAATTCAAACTGACGATCAAAAAGACAAGCAAAGAAGTAGTGATTCCTTTTTATTATACTGAAAACAAAAATACAGCCCAAGTAAAAGGCACATTCGCCATCAACAGAAGAGATTTTGAAGTAGGCGGCAGCAGCTGGACAATGTCCGATAATGTTTCGATTTCAATTCTTGTTAACGCATCCAAATAATACGTCAATGGAAATTTGCATACATTCCGCCACCATTCTTCATCAATTGAGCCAGTTATTAAACCAATTGAGCGATGAACAATATGCCAAACCGCTCTCGTGCATGGCACAAAATTCGATCGGGAAACATGTGCGCCATGTGATCGAATGTTATCAATGTATGTTGCAAGGAATAGAGAATGGTTTGGTCGATTATGACAAAAGAGCTAGAAACTTGCAATTGGAAACCGACAAAGATTTTGCGCTGGAAATTTTGCACTCTATTTCAGAGACTATTTTGACAGTCAAGGAAAGGCCAATACAACTTTCTGTGACTTATTCTGATATTAGCAGCTTGGTTCAAACATCCGTAATGAGAGAAATTACTTACAATATAGAACATACGGTGCACCATTTGGCGATTATCAAAATGGGAATAAATGTGGCATTTCCTTCGGTGCAAATTCCTGAAAATGTGGGCGTTGCCAGTTCTACACTTCGCTACCAAGCACGGCTGTAATAATTTAGCTCCTGTGAGACACAGAGCAAGCAAGAAAAACTGATGACTAACAACTAAACTATGTGTACCGTTACCTATTTGCCACTAAGTCCGAAAGGTTTTGTGCTCACATCAAACCGTGACGAGGCTGCGGTAAGAAAAACTTCTTTGCCACCAGCAAAATATCAAATTGAAAACCAAACTGTATTTTTCCCGAAAGACACACAAGCCAATGGAACTTGGATAGCCACTTCCTGTAATCATTTAACTTTGTGTTTGCTCAATGGCGCCTTTCAAAAACATATTTCAAAACCACCTTATAAACGAAGCAGAGGATTGGTTCTATTAGATTTTTTCAAGTTCAATGATGTAACTAAATACGTTTCGGAATACGATTTTCAAGACATTGAACCTTTTACTTTATTAATAGTAAAATCAGAAAAAGACGCTGAAATACAAGAACTTAGATGGGACGGTTTAGGATTGCATGTCAAGATAATGGACGCAAGTGCTCCACACATTTGGTCTTCGGCTAATCTTTATGACAACAAAACAATATTGGAACGTGAGTGTTGGTTTGGCAAATGGATAAATGAACATAACTATACATCTGATCCTGAAAACATCTTGTCTTTCCATCATTTTGGTGGAAAAGGTGATGTGAAAAACGATATGATTATAGATCGAACCGAAAAACGAACAGTGAGTATCACTTCCATTATTCAAGAGGAAAATTCGAAAACGATGGTGTATGAAGATTTGCAAAACCAAGAAATCAAACGTTTCCGAATATACTGAAAAGCCATGCGCACTCCTTTATTTATCATCAAATGGACAAATTATGAATACTGGCCTTGGTGGTTTTTTTATATTCCCTTAATGCCTTATTGGGTTTGGCTGGCAATCAAAACCAAGTCATTAGCCTATTTCACAGCTACCAATACCAATATAGAATTGGGTGGTTTTTTCGGAGAAAGTAAAATAGATATTCTGAAACAAATAGCGCCAGAATACAAACCAAAAACATTTTTTGTACCAAAAGAGACACGTTTTGAAGCAGTAGAGGAATCAATGAATTTGTCACAAATTCAGTTCCCGATTGTGGCCAAACCCAATGTGGGCGAACGGGGATTTGAAGTAGAAAAAATCCTAAACCAATCACAATTAGAAAACTATCATCATCGTGCTGCTCACGAATACATTGTTCAAGAATTTGTAGAGTTCCCCTTAGAACTTGGCGTACTTTTTTGCCGAATGCCTGATGAACCATTAGGAAAAATAACATCGGTAACGATCAAAGAATTTTTGTCGGTAAAAGGAGATGGCAAGTCAAGCATTTTGCAATTGATGGAACAAAATACACGGGCCAGATTCCAAATAGAAGCAGTTTCTAAAAGATTTGGCGAAGGAATAAATCAGATTTTAGAAGCTGGCAAAGAAATGCTTTTGGAACCAATCGGAAACCATTGTCGTGGTACTCGATTTGTGGACGGCAATCATTTGATCAATCCCAAATTAGACAAGGTCTTCAACAGAATAGCCTTGCCAATGGAAGGTTTTTATTACGGTCGGTTCGATATGAAAGTGAAATCTTTGGACGATTTGTACAGTGGCGAAAATATCCGAATTATGGAGTTGAACGGGGCAAGTTCTGAACCAGGCCATATTTACGATGCACGAAACGGAATCGTAAAAGCCTATCGCGATTTGGCCTTTCACTGGAATTTATTGGCTAAGATTTCTATTCTGAATCAGAAGCGAGGGATAAAGCCGGTTTCGTTTAGAACGATTGTAAGAACGTTTGCCAATCATTTTTGGAATTAATTCAATAATGTCGTTTGTACGACAAATTCTTCTCTTTCAACAGATTATCATTGTATCAAACAAAGTTAACACATGAATTTTAAGATATTCATTTTATGTTTTTTGGCTGCCTCCGCTTCGAAAGCTCAAATGCTAAGCGACACTACGAAACCTAAATACCGACAAGAACACTATTTCAACCTTGGCGTTTCCATTGGCAATCGGGAGTTTAATGGCACTGGCGGTTGGTATCATTTGCATCGTTTTGGCAAAAAGAAACGCTTTGCTATTGGTTACGGTTTGCGTTATACGGGCTATGTGGGCGGTAACAAAATGTACACTACTGCCCCGTCCAAATATACCAGTACCCGACAAGATGCATTGACCATTATCTCGGACGATGTGCCTGCTAATATCGATACCATTTCGATTGTCACTTCCTATGTCAATTCTGTAAATGCTTCTTTTCATCTGCAATACAGTTTGTTTTCAAAACTTGAATTTGGGACAAATATTGATGTGATCGGTTTTAGTTTCGGACCTGAAACGCAGGGAACTTTGGTTTCCAGCAGTTTTGATGGCAAACAAAAGCCTGTTCAAAATGCAAAACCTACTCCATTCAACTTGTTGCTAACAAGCGACAACGACATTGGGAGCTTAAATTCTGAGTTTTACCTGCAATACTGGCTACATCGAAAATGGGCTATAAAACTGGGCTATACGTTTTATTTCTCCGAATTGAGAACAGAAGAAAAGCTGTCGTTTGATAATGGTAGAATCGAAAACGACCGATATAGGCTCAAATCAAGCACGGTATTAATTGGCATCACATTTCAACCTTTCAAATAAACTGTACGAATATGAAAACTCAAATCAGCATCTTGTTTCTTGGATTAGCGATCTCATTTTCAGCGTGTAAAAAGAAAAAAGCGGATCCTCTTGCCCCTGTTTCGGAAACGAATGAGACGGCTCCAACCAAATCAACCGTACTAAAAAAGGGGAGTTTCAGTAGTTATGAACATTCGTTGGCTGGCGATGCGGTTTTTATAAAAGATTCGACCGGAAATACAATTCTAAGACTCGAGAAATTCACAATGACATCGGGGCCTGATGTAGATGTATTGCTTTCGAAAACAAGTAGCTATTCGAGCTCCAATGTGATCAAAATTGCCGATTTGAATGCTTCATATTCAAACAATGCATTAAATTTTGATTTTGATGATAAAATAGATTTAACTGTTTACAAACATGTAATCATTTGGTGCGCTCAAGCAAATGTTAGTTTTGGCGATTCCGAACCGAAATAGGGATTGTTCTAAGTACTAGGCTATTCGCAGAAAAATTGCCTCATTGATTGTTCTGCCAAAAAAAGAGTCGAGCCGTTTTACAAATGCAAAACGGCTCGACTCTTTCCGCCTTTGTTGGTGTTTTCACCAACAAAATATCGGGATGCAGATTTGTTGGTCAAAAGACCAACAAAGGCAAGGAATCCAAGAAATGTTCCGGTTCCAGTCGTTCCATATGTTTGGGACAATTTTAATGGTCATTTCTGTGGTAGCGGCTTCTATTTTCATCATCAAGAAGTTGAATGTCAAAACGATAGAAGAGGAAGCAGTCAAAATTCCTGACAAGACTTTCAACAAAGGACAAATCTATGGTCTTCTTTACGGTTTCGGTTGGGCGATAACTGGTGCATGTCCAGGCCTGATTTATGCATTGATAGCACCTTCTGGCGGTGTAACAATTGTGATTTTAGTTTCCGCCATTTTGGGCACTTGAGTCTATGGCTATTTCAGGGAAAAATTGCCTCATTTACTTTTCTACCAAAAAAAGAGTCGAGCCGTTTTACAAATGCAAAACGGCTCGACTCTTTTTTGATGATTTGTGTTTCTTAAATTACTTCTATTCTACTTTTGTAGACGACTTCTCTAGGTCGAAAAGATCGTTCAACACATCAATCAGCGTTTCGGCTTCACCACGTTTGCAAGCTGCTTTGAGTTGCAAAACTGGGAATTTGATGATTTTCTGCATGATGTTCTTTGTAACAGTATCAAGCAATTCTGCTTCTTTTTCAGTCAGTTGTTTCAAATGACGAGCTACTTCTTCTTGTCTGATTTGCTCTAGAGAATTTTTTAGTTTCTGAACGGTCGGAGAAAAAGTCATTTCCTTTGTCCAGTCTTGAAACTCCATCACCGATTGTGCAATCAAACATTGCACTCTTGGAATTGCACTTCTGCGCATTTCCAAAGCTTCAGAAGTCTTGTTTTGGATATGATCTACGTTGTACAAAATTGCACCAGGAATTTCTTCCACTTCGGCCTCGATACTACGCGGAATAGATAGGTCGACAAAATATTTGTGGCTTTGGATACCTATTTCTTTAATCAAGGCTTTCGTCACCAAAGGATATTCGCCAGCTACACTTCCGATAATGACATCTGCTTTGGCAATGGCCTCTTTCAAATTCTCCAACCCACCCCAATTTGCACCTAATTCTTCAGCCAATTCTGTTGCCTTCGAAACAGTACGATTTAGGATAGTAAGATTATTGAATTTCTTGTCTACCAAAGTACGACATACATCAGCACCAATTTTCCCTGTTCCCAAAACCAGGATATTTGGTTGGTCGATGTGTTCGGTTACCGTCTCTACCTGTTCCACCGCTGCGTACGATACCGAGGCTGCTCCATCACGGAACGAAGTCTCTTGTACAATGCGTTTGTTGGTGAAAAAGATCGTGTGCATCAAGCGGTGCAAAAATGGCCCAGCCATGTTGGCATCGGCTGCCAATTGGTAGGCATGTTTTACTTGACCCGTAATTTGAAGGTCACCTAAAACTTGCGATTCTAAACCAGCCGAGATATTAAAAAGACGATTGACTGCTGAATGGTGTTCGTCTATTGAATCGAAATAAGGAACATGAGATTCTATATCCAAAATTCCTTTTTCCATCAATAGCAACTTGATGAGCGAACACGAAATATCTTGCCCTCCTTCAGGCACATAATAAAGCTCGGTACGGTTGCAGGTAGATACTACCAATGCTTCTGAGACCAAACCCATTTCCTTGAGCTTGAACATAAACGCACTTGCCTGGTTATCAGAAAGGGCAAACTTTTCCCTGATTTCAGCAGGAGCGTTTTTGTAAGAGGAATAAATGGCTTTGAGCTGGTCGAACTTCATGCCTGTGTTAAAGAGGTCTGCAAAATTATATATAACCGAGGCATGAGAAAATGATTTTTCTCATCAAATTTCAATTTAGAATGACTTTAAATAAGGACCGCTTTATTTGAAAAACACATATTGCCCATCTATAGTAATTTTGATACTTTCGGCAATTTTTTCAAATACGAGTTTCGGAACTTCAATCTTATGGTCGACTAATTTTACCATAAATTCTGAGTGAATTTTTACGCCCTCTTTTATCTCTATCGTTCCAGAAATTTCACGATTTTGTCGCACTCCATGCATTTCTAAAAAGCCTTTTGCTTTCACTTTGTAAACACCTGCCTTTTTGGGATCGATTTTCTGATCAAACTTTCCTCTGAAAACAGAAAGTGGATACTTTTCAGACTCCATGTAATTCTCATTAAAATGTTCTTCCATTAATGAGTTCTTGAATTTGAAATCAGTATTGGATATTCTAAGAACAATAGAATCGGTTTGAAAATTAATTAATGACGATACTTTATTGGTGGTGGCATTGATGTTCTCCATCGGTGTTTCTGAAAAAAAACTAACATCAAGTCCTTTGTCTTTGTTTTTATATAACTGCGCATTGGAACAAATCGCTAATAAAAGCGTGGGAAATACTAAAATATACTTCATTGCGATAAAGATTAAAGTGCAAATACTCTTGAAATATTGAAGCCGAAACCTATTCCCCATTTTTCAATACTTGTAGTAGTATTTGTTATTGTTTGGGTTTCTGTTATGCCTGATGCATTGGTCAGGAACATCTGAAATACATGTCCACCAGTCTCAATTTCATATCCAATTCCCAAAGGATTGTAAAATTTGATTGTACCTTGAGTAGGAAACTGATTGAAATTGTGTGTATATTCTAAAACCACAGCACTTCTTTTAGTCATTTTCAACCTTGCCAATCCAGCAACTGCCCAAACATCATTTGATTGGTCTGACGTTTCTATTTGATTAAAGTGAATATAAGTAGGCGAAACCTGTAACGACAACTTTTCGGAAAACTTGCGTGCAAGCATAATCTGACTGCAATATGAAAAACGATTCGCTCGATCTTTATAGCGATCAAACCCGTTTGATTTTGCACTTGCATCTTTTTCCAACGTATAGTAAGCGGAAGAAAACAAAGTGACGCTCAAAGGCATGTCTCCGTCAACTGATTGTCGCAAAAGTCTATACTTCAAAAATCCATCCATTAGCTTTCCTTGTGAGGTTCTTCCAATGCCACCCATTAGCCTGCCATCGTACGAATATTCCAAAGCGATGCGAATGCTTGCCGCATTATCAAAGCCCCAAAAACTTTCAGGTCCAGATTCGAGATTGCCAAAATGATGAGAAATTCTAAAATCTAAACTTCTAGGCCCTAAAGACTCAACAGTCTGCATATTGACTAATCGAGTTGATTTAAAAGTTGCTTTCGTTATTTCTTTTTTGGTTGGCTCGTTCTTCTCCAACATATCCATCATGTCTTGTGCCGATGTTATATTATGAAAGAATAAAATCGTTAAAACAATAAAATTTATGTACCTCACTTTGAATACTTTAATTATTAGACATTCCATTATCAATCCACTTTTTAATAGCTCCTATATATAATTTATCTATTTTGGTTTTGCTCTTTGATGGCATCTTTGAAGCATTTCCATCCCAAATAATAGAACTATACAACAATCCATCTGGATCCTGCGCGGCTTTCACACCTGCATAATCATATAAACCAATAGAAGAAGTTCCTCCAGCAACTGCTTGCGCATTATGGCAGTTGTTGTCTTTAGATCCACATTGAAGCTCCATTATAAATAGAATATCATCCTTAAAACTTATTACTTTTGAAGTATCAACAACATGCGAACCCTGAATAACGAGCCCTTGATTTTGTTCTTTAAATTCTTCTTTCAATTTGTCGAAACTGGTATTTCTACAAGCAAATATTAGTATCACACTAACTGGAAGTATAAATAAGATAGAAGATCGATTCATAATTATTCTACGATGAAAGGTTTTGATATTGATTTTCCATTCAAGTTCATTTGAACAAAGTATTTGCCTGCAGTCCAACCTTCCAATGAAATTTCTGACCCAGGTTTATAAGTGATATTTTCTATCATTTTCATGCCGTTGATAGAATACACAGTGTATTGTGTCTCGGATGTGGCAAGCCCATTTACCATTATTCTAATCTCAGATTTTGCAGGATTGGGGAAAATTGAAATCGAAGATGATGTCATTAAGTCATCATCTATCGCTGTGCCAGTAGACAATGAAACAATCTGTTTTCCTGAATACACATTATCACCACCATCCTCAGATCCATCATTATTAGCACCTACACTACTAAAATAGAAAGTTACATTTGCGATTCCAATAGGGGCAGTCCAGTCGAAATTGAAAGTACCTGGCTTGGTTAAGGTAGCACCACCTTGATCATTGTGGGTCACATAACTTCTTACACTTCCTGAAACACTTTTCGTTTTGATTTGTGTATGAGTGGCATCTGTAATTTTGAAAGTTCCTGCACTTTTATTGGTTGCATTATCTAATGCCGAAACCCCTACACCAAATACTTTGGCATTTTTATCAGTATTAACTACCGAGATATGATACGTTTGACCTGCCGTAAATTTCCAATTCGTCATGTTGCTACTAGAAATAGTAACAGCTCCTGGACCAGCATTATCGGCTAATCCGCCACCACCTGAACCATGACAACTTTTTTGTGAACAAGTAGTTTCTCCAAGTGCACCGCTTACCGCAGCTCTTCCTGCACTATCAGTATAGCCTTTCTGCGTAAAGTAAAATAGTGCACTTGCTGCAGCTAAAACAGAAAACAGTATTGTTTTTTTCATGAAGTAAAGGATTGTCATTTAAAAATTAGAGAAATACAATTTAATCTCATCAGGATGACAATTTTGGCCTAAAAAAGGTAAACATGATTTCAAAAAAATAGGATAAATTAATAAACTTGAATCTGACCTTAGGTAAAATTATTATGTCAGTATTATTTTATTCGCTCAAATTTGTAGTATTTCGTAAGACAATCAATGTTCATTTTCGATTGTCATACTTGCAAGCATGTATTACTTTTCTTTTTTAAACAGCTTGAAATGGCTATTTTTGGTCATTTGTATTTCTTTTTCTGCTGCTGCTCAAAAACAATCTGAATATCCAGTATCACATTTTTCTATCTACCAAAACCAAGTGATAAACAACCCAGCACCAATTCTACCAAGAGAGGGGAAGGGAATCTTAAACGTTCTTTATCAAGGTCGTAAGGGTCAGTTTTCGGATGTAAATGCTATGTTCTTTTCTGGCATTATTTGTTTGAAAGAAAAGCACCTACTAGGAGGTTTTGTAATGACCGAAAATGAAAGTGACTTTCTAAGAAAAACTAGATATTATGGTACATATGGACTAAAAATACAAATAAATAAGAATATTAACATAATTAGTGGCATAATGATTGGTGTAGCAAGCTACCAGTTCAATGCAACTGGAAATGGAGCTGGCGGAAGTGACACAAAAATAGATGGCAGTGTAGGAGTTGCTTTAGAATCTGAAAAATTATCGTTTGGAATTCAAGTCTTTCAGATCCCCCAATCTCATCTAAAACCATTGATATACAACTATATACTTAGACGATATGCAACAATTTTAGGCAGGTACAATCAAGAATTATCTGACAATCTTAACTTGATCTATTTGCTAGAATCTAGATGGTACAAAGACCGAAACAATATTGGTAGATTATCCCTTGCGTTTGAATGCTATAAGAAAATCAATATTGGATTCCAAACAGACAATATAGGAAATGCGAGCATTTATGGAGGAATACGCTTTCAACTAAATGACAAAACTGTTTTTCTACTTAATTTCAATTATGTTATGCAAAACCTTTTAAACAAAAAAGGATATAGATTAGATATTGACGAAGTAAGTTCTGGACTCAATTACTAATAAATAATGTTTACCAAACCAGGCCCAAGATTGTCCTAGTATTAAGATGGCATCAGAAAATAATATCAATATTATTGAAGCAATCCTTAGAGGACAAGACGATGATGCTTTACGTTATTTATACAAAATATGCTTACCTAAAATCAAAAGCATGGTAACCAAGTTTGGAGGTACAATTGACGATTCAAAAGATGTTTTTCAGGATGGAGTTGTCATTCTTTATCGAAAAATTAAAAAAGGGGAGATGGAGCTAACTAGCAATCCAGAATCTTACTTGTACACAATGTGTAAAAATATTTGGATGAATAAAATGAAAAAGGACAGCAAAATGACTCATCCAGATTTTTTGCCTGAAAGAATAGACTCACATGCCGATATTGAGAATCATTTGGAATTGAGAGATAAAGAATCTCAAATGACTATGATTTTTGACAGATTAGGAGAAAAATGCTCACAACTTCTAAATCTATTGTTTTTGAAACACCTAAGTACCGAAGAAATAGCGATAGAAATGAATCTAGCATCAACTGATGTCGTAAAAACGACCAAAAATAGATGTAAAAACAAACTACAGGAATTAATACAAGAATATCCTCATCTAATAAAAGCGTTGAGCGGTCAAGCATGAAAGGATACGAACATCATACTGAAACAATTGAAGCTTACGTAACAGACCAACTTTCCGCAGAAGAAAGAACAGCGTTTGAAGCAATATTGGCAAAAGATCCTGGACTTCAAGAGGCAGTAGAAACGGAGAAAATGTTATCCGATTTGGTCTTAGAACAAGACTTGAACAAGATCAGAAATAAAATCAAAACTGATTTAAATATAGCCGAAAAAAAGAATAAGATTAAAAAATCAGTAAGTATCGCAACCTTAATTATTGCCTCAATTACAGCTACATACTTCTATATATCGCAGCAAAAACCAAGTGTAATTTCTGAAAAAAGCAACGAAGTAATTGTAACCAAAAATGTTGTTTCCGAGGTCAAAAATGAGATTGATGTTACAATTAATAAAAACTTAGTGAAGCACGAATCTAAAGCAGTTCTGCAAAATCCTACTTTATTAGATTCTACTAAGCAGATACAATTGAGCCAACCGAGTACGAAAATCATAGACACGGCAGAAACTGTAAAGCATCAAATTATAGAAAAACCGATCCAAGTTGAGAAACTGATCAAGCAACAAAATACAGCCCAAAAGGCTTGTGTGTTTGAAAGAATGGATGCATCTCTTGCTTCAAAGCCAAGTCAAAAAGGATTATCGACTGGAGCAATTACTATTAACCTACCACATTCAATTGCAGATAAACTTGTTTTCTCTTTAAATGATAATGGTGAATTTGTAAAAGAGACTCAATTCTCCGAACTCGCTAAAGGTGCGTACCACATTGTAGCAAAAGACACCAAAGAATGTGAATATCAACTTGGTCAAATAATTGTAAAAGAGACAAATTGCATTTCAGATTACCAAAGAACGTTTTCACCTGATCTAGATTCTCCTTGGCAAATTCCTGTATTAACAAATGAAAATGCCACTATCATTATCAAAAATAAAGCGGGAGAAAACATGTATAGCTTTCAAGGCGAAATAGGAAACAATACATATTGGAATGGACAAAATTTGGGTGGAAATATTGCCCCAATTGGAGTTTACAAAACCATTGTTTCATATTCTAATGGAGAAGATTGTGTGTATTCTATCACTCTTTTTCGCTAAAAAAATAACAGTAATGAGATTAAAAATTAAATCGTTTCTATTCTTATGTGCATGCATTCTAGGATGCAATCTGCACATTGATGCGCAATACATTACGGTTAAAGACACTGCTTTTGCCAAAACAATTTGTTCGCAATATCCTAGCATTATGAATTACAATTGCAAAAACCTAGATACTACATCTGCTGGTACTATAACAAATACTTTAAACTTAATAAACAATGAAATAGACCAGATCAAAGAGATATCCTATTTTAATAATGCATCAGTAATAAATGCAAGTTATAACAACATAAAGTCGATACCGCCTATCCTAAAACCATCTAAGTGGACTAAAATGCTTCTTGGACATAATCAACTAAATGAATTATCAGATCTAAGCATGTTAAAGACTACATTGAAAGAAATAGATTTATCTTTCAATCAACTTGTATCAATTCCTCAACTAGAAAACATGATAAATCTTGAGTTCTTAAACTTAAGCAATAATAAATTAAGGAATTTACCCAACATGCGTTTATACAAAAACATTGAAAAAATAAATTTATCAAACAATTATTTGTCATTCAAAGACTTTATTCAATTTACAACTTTGCCTAATCCTGAAGATTTCAGAAACTACATTTTTGGGAATCAATATAACCTAACAAATGACACTACTATTACTTCTCACGCCAATTATCCTATCGAACTACGCGTACCTATAGATGAGGGAATTCCCGGAATTACATATACTTGGCACAAAGGAACAGCCATTTATACTACCACAACCGTGAATACACTAACTATGCCTTTTGCACAGAAAAGTGATTCAGGTAGTTATTGGGTTTCTGTCACATCTAATAATGCTAAACTAAAAACCATAACTGTGCGAAGTGGAAATATACATGTAAAGGTATTAGAATGTCAAGAAATACTTCAATTCAATTTTAGCACAAAATCCTCCTGCGATCAAACCACAGCAAGTCTAGACAATATCGAACTACCGAACATGACTGCACCTTTCTCACTTTTTATTCAGAATGCTTTAACGAATGAATTGATTAATATTCAAAAATATCAAACAATTGACGTACAAAATGGCAATTACCATTTAATTGCTGACAACAATAATGGCTGTGTTATAAAAAAAGAAAATGCACTAATTATCAGAAAATCAATTAAATGCCCGATTAATTTTTCACCAAACGGAGATGGCATTCAAGACGAAGTGTATCTAAATGGAAATGAAGAAATTTCAATTCTTAATAAAGAGGGGCAGATTATAAGAAAAATTCAGTTACCTACATATTGGAATGGAACTGATAATAATGGGAATGATGCCCCTACAGGTTCCTATGCATTAATTAGAAAAGATGGAAGTAGCGAAAAAATCAACCTTTTACGCTAATCCTATACTCGGGAAAAAACATCTAATTTTTGTTTACATTTTTTACTACTCAATTGTCATTATGATGATCATCGAGTACATGTCTTTATTGATATTTTACAATTAACTTAAATAATTTTTATGAAAAAGATTTCTATAATTTCTTTTCTAACAATTGCTATTGGTGCATACACCTTTCATAAAGCATACACTCACCCAGGTGGGGAATCAGCAAGCGGACAGCCAGGTGAAGAGAAAGGATGTGTGAAATGCCATGGAGCTAGCTCTGGAAGCGGAAGTGTAAAACTAGAAAGTAATATACCAGTAACAGGATATACACTTGGTAAAACATATCAAATGACTCTAACAATAACAGATCCAACACAAAATAAAAAGTTTGGATTTTCAATAAGTGCTCAAAACAACACTAATACATCTGCGGGAACAATTGTAAAAACAGATGGCACACGCACCAATATTTTTGGAGGAAATCATTTAACTCATACAAGAAATTATTTCAACACAAATCCTGCAGTGATTAAATTTGATTGGACAGCACCCACTTCAGGATCATCACCTGTTAAGTTTTATTTTGATGGTCTAGCAACTAATAATGATGGAAAAACAGGTGGCGATCATAATTATATGGGTACTAAGATATTCAACCGTGCCATACAAACATCGGTTGAAGAAAACGGTATTTTAGACATAAAAGAATCTTTGATTTCGATTTATCCAAACCCAACCCAATCTTATCTGAAGATACATGCTCCTGAAGCTTCTCAGAATACCGTGTATAGTATTTATTCATCAAGCGGTGCAAAAATGTCCGAAAACAATGAGTACGTTGAAGGTGAAAAAATTTCAATTGAAAATCTACCTTCAGGAAATTATTTTATTAAAATGAACATAAATGGGAAAGATGTAAGAAAAGCATTCGTAAAACAATAAAATAAAAAAGAGATTGAGAAAGTAAACTTCCTCAATCTCTTTTTTATTCAAGAAAAATACCGTTTTCTACTTCAAAAACACATACTGACCATCAATAGTGACCTTGATATTTTCTGCAATATTTGAAAATACGATTTTAGGAATTTCAATTTTGTGATCAGCCGTTTTTACAAGAAAAACAGAGTGAATCTTCACCACATCCGACACATCAATCGTTCCTTCAATCTCACGATTTTGTCTCACGCCATGTATTTCTAAATAACCTTTCACTTTCACTTTGTGTGATGCTGGTATTTTAGGATCTATTTTTTGGTCGAATTTTCCTCTAAAAACAGCATAAGGATATTTTGTGGACTCCATATAATTCTAGTTATAATGTTCTTCCATCAACGATTTCTTGAAATTAAATTCGGTTTGCGGTATTTTTATAACCAACGAATCTGACCCAAAATTAAACAACCGACCTAGGAAAAGATATGGGTATCAAACCCCAAATGAAATGATTCTCGCTTTTAAGCAAGGCATTGCATTAGTAGCTTGAATTCACCTTATTTATAATTTTTAAAAAAGCATTATAGTTAGCTATAATGCCATTATTATTTATTTTTGTCGTTGACAATAAAGTATTTTCCGAAAATTCTTAATTAATAACTATGTCTATCCAAAAAATCAAAGTAGCCAATCCTGTTGTGGAGTTGGATGGTGACGAAATGACGCGCATCATCTGGAAGTTTATCAAAGACAAGCTTATCCTTCCTTATCTAGACCTAGACATCAAATATTACGACCTAGGAATGGAATCGCGCGATGCTACCAACGATCAAATTACGATTGACGCAGCGGAAGCTATTAAAAAATACAGTGTGGGTATCAAATGTGCTACTATTACACCTGATGAACAACGTGTAGAAGAATTTAAGTTAAAGCAAATGTGGAAGTCGCCAAACGGTACTATTCGCAACATTTTGGATGGAACTGTTTTCCGTGAGCCAATCGTTTGTCAAAATGTACCTCGTTTAGTTCCAAACTGGACAGCTCCTATTGTAGTAGGTCGTCATGCTTTTGGTGACCAATACAAGGCCACCGATTTCGTTACAAAAGGAAAAGGTAAATTGACCATTACTTTTGAAGGCGAAAACGGAGAGAAAATCCAACACGAAGTATACAACTTCAAAGGTGATGGCGTAGCAATGGCGATGTACAACACTGATGAGTCGATAAAAGGTTTTGCTCACTCTTGTTTCAAAATGGCTTTGACTAAAAAATGGCCGCTTTATCTATCTACTAAGAATACCATCTTGAAAAAATACGATGGTCGTTTCAAAGATATATTCCAAGATATATTCGAGAAAGAATACGAAGGTCAATTTAAAGAAGCTGGTATTGTGTACGAGCACCGTCTGATTGACGACATGGTAGCATCTGCTCTAAAATGGAACGGAAACTTCGTATGGGCTTGTAAAAATTATGATGGAGACGTTCAGTCTGACACTGTTGCTCAAGGTTTTGGTTCACTAGGTTTGATGACATCGGTTTTGATCACTCCAGATGGTAAAACGATGGAAGCTGAGGCAGCTCATGGTACAGTGACTCGTCACTTCCGTGATCACCAAAAAGGCAAACCAACTTCTACCAACCCAATCGCTTCTATCTTCGCATGGACAAGAGGTTTGGAATTCCGAGGCAAGCTTGACAATAACCCTGAACTTATCAACTTCTGCCAAACATTGGAGAAAGTATGTGTAGCGACTGTAGAGTCTGGTAAAATGACAAAAGACTTAGCCGTTTGTATCCATGGCAACAAAGTGGAACTAGGTAAGCATTACTTAAACACGGAAGATTTCCTAGATGCACTTGATACTAATTTGAAAGCTGCGTTGGCTTAATTAGCTGATTATTATTTACAAAAAAGCTCACAATCAATATTGTGGGCTTTTTTGGTCTATAAACAAGCTCACAAAATCAAGATTTTGTGAGCTTGTTTTCGCAAAAAGGAACGAGACGTAACGATCATTTATTGGCTAGATCCTGCGGTTAGAGATTAAGATAATTCAAAAGAAATGATTAAGAAAATATGGAATCAATAAAAATATTTGTTTTGAATATTGATCAAGAAACACTGAACAAGTCGCTTGATTTTCTAAAGTCTAAAAATTTTGAGGCTGATGGAGTGATAAATCCAGAAGTGGCACTTGAGGCTTTTAAATTGAAGCCGTATGATATGGCTGTTTTTGGTGGCGGAATCAGCGGAAAAATTCGTGAAGGTTTGAAAAAAGAGTTTGAAAAGTCGAATCCTGAAATTGAAGTAATCGAACACACCAGCCATCCTATTGAAATGTATCAGGAAATAGTGGAGGCATTTGATTAGTTTGTTTAAGCATATTTTTCGGCCCACTTAATGGCGCAGTTTTCGCCATCCATCGCTGCCGAAACGATTCCTCCCGCAAATCCAGCACCTTCGCCACACGGGAATAATCGTTTTATTTGAGGATGTTCCAGCGAATCCTTATCACGAGGAATTCTTACTGGCGATGAAGTTCTGCTCTCAACTCCTAAAATGATTGCGTCATTTGTAAAATAGCCTCTCATTTTTTTGCCAAAACTCACAAATCCTTTTTGTAGACTTTTGGCGATGTATTCTGGCAATACTTCGTTCATCAAGAGCGATTGAGTACCAGGCTGATACGAAGTGTCTGGCAATGAAACAGATAATTTGTTTTGTGTAAAATCGACCAATCGTTGTGCTGGAGCATTTTGTGAATTTCCGGCCAAGATACAGGCCTTTTGTTCTACTTCGGATTGAAAATATAATCCAGCTAAAGCACCATGTTTGGCGAATTTTTTGGTGTCATCCAATCCTACTTCAACCACAATTCCCGAATTCGAAAATTTCGAATCTCTACGTGAAGGCGACATTCCGTTAACCACCACTTCTCCTTTTGCGGTAGCCGATGGTACTATAAAACCACCAGGACACATACAAAACGAGAATACTCCTTTTGTATTTCCATGTATTTCTTCCTGAGAGACAAGGCTATAGCTGGCAGCTGGCAGCCACATGCCACGATCTTCGCATTTGTATTGAATACTGTCGATCAGTTGCTGCTGATGTTCCACACGCACACCTAAAGCAAAAGGTTTTTGTTCGATCAGGATGTCTTTTTCATGCAAAAGATGGTAAATATCACGTGCAGAATGTCCTGTTGCCAGAATGATTCCATCGGCTTCGATTGATTTTCCAGAATGCGTTTTAATCCCTTTTACTTGTTCAAATGACACAGTAAAATCGCAAACTCGTTCGTTGAAATAAATTTCACCTCCAGATTCAATGATTGATTCGCGCATGTTTTGAATCAATTGAGGAAGTTTATTTGTGCCAATGTGTGGATGAGCGTCCACTAAAATGTCGTCTTTGGCACCATGTACTACTAGAATTTCTAAAATTCTTTTGATATCGCCTCGTTTCGAAGACCTTGTGTAAAGTTTCCCGTCAGAATATGTGCCAGCACCGCCTTCGCCAAAACAATAATTGGAATCTTCGTTGACGATATGGTCTTTATTGATGGCGGCCAAGTCTCTTCTTCTTGCTTGAACGTCCTTTCCGCGCTCAATAACAATCGGTTTGTGTCCCAATTCAAGTAATTTCAGGGCCGCAAAAAGTCCAGCGGGTCCAGCACCTACTATAATCACTCTTTTCGAATTAGGATTTATTTTTGAAGGTTTCGTATAGGCAAGCGTTGGAATTTGCTCGTTTTTATCGAAAAATTCGACTGTTAGATTTACTTTTATATTTCTACTTCGGGCATCAATAGAGCGTTTAATCAGTTTTGTTTGTTTCAGAGAATCCTCTTTTGCTAAAAACATAGCAAGTTCTTCGTTATTAAAAGCGATTTCTGGTGCGAGAGAGAATTCTTTGATCTGTGGCATTAATGCAAGTTGTAGGAAACAAATATAAAAGACAGGATCGTAGAAAGCGTCTTTTTCTGAAGAATGCATTCCTGATCGGTATAAGGCATATATTTATAGTACAATTTTATATTTTATTTCTCATAAACTTTTGAAAACAAAATCGAAATGGTTTACTTTACGATCTGATTGGAAAACTGAACCCATTATTATTTTCTAAGTGTATGAAAAAGTTGGTTAATCTTGCCTTGGCATCATCGTTGCTGATCTCAGCTTCAGCGGTTATGACCTCGTGTAGCAAAGGAGGCAATCCTACGAGCGATAAGCCGGGCGCTCAAAGTACGGTTACCGGTGTTCCTTATAATGAGGACGATGGTTTCCAAGTATCACCATATTCAGGACAGCCTGATGGACCAAACTTGGTTTATATCGAAGGTGGACGTTCTGTATTAGGTTCTTTTGAGGAGGATTTATTGACAACGAGAGATAACGTTGAGAAAACGGTAACAGTTGCTTCGTTCTTCATGGACGAAACTGAGGTTGCAAACATTCACTGGTTAGAGTACATGTTCCATTTGAAGAGAGATTCTTCTGAGGAGCGTGCAGTTGCGGCTACACCAGATACATTGGTTTGGAAAAGCGAGCTTGCTTACAACGATCCTTATGTAGATCATTATTTAAGATATCCTGGTTTCCGTTATTTTCCAGTAGTAGGTGTTACTTGGAAACAAGCGGATGACTACTCTCGTTGGAGGACTAACGTTGTGAACTATAACCTTGCTAAAAATGCAGGTGTCGAAATTCCTCAAGATGGTGGTCGTATTCCATTGGAAACAGGTGTTGTACTACCTAACTACCGTCTTCCTTCTGAGTCAGAGTGGGAATATGCTGCTTACGCACTTATTGGTAATCAATGGTTGGATGAAAACCAATCTCAAAGCAGACTTTATCCTTGGGATGGCCATGCTCTTCGTAATCCATATGGTAACGAAATGGGATTCTTCTTGGCTAACTTCAAAAGAGGTCGTGGAGACTATGCTGGTATCGCTGGCAAGTTGAACGATGGTGCAATGATTACTGAATACATTTACAACTATCCTCCTAATGATTATGGTCTTTACAACATGGCTGGTAATGTAAGTGAGTGGGTATATGATGTATATCGTCCTTTATCTTTCGAAGTAATTGATGACTTGAATCCGTTGCGTAGAGATGGTTACTTGGATGCTAAGGAGGGTTATGATAAGAAGAATTTCCAATCACTTATTGATGACAATGTGCGTGTATACAAAGGTGGTTCATGGAAAGACGTAGCATATTGGATGTCTCCTGGAACTCGTAGATATTTAGAAGAAGATTCGTCAACTGCAACTATTGGTTTCCGTTGTGCAATGATCAAAGCTGGTACAAACTACTAGATTTTTAGAATATTTTAAAAGCAAAAAGGGCTTCCAATATTGGAAGCCCTTTTTGCTTTTATTAATTTTGAGATGTTTTGTTCATAACGAAGAAGTTATACATTGTTTTGTGCAACTTTTTTGTCTAAAAGAAGTTATTTCAAATGGCGAGTTAATGGTATCAGGATGAGATTAGAAGAAGAATTATACACGACTAAATTTACAAGTGAGATTCAAAAAGTAACTGTTAATTTGATTTTTACCTCGCATTGGATTCAAACCAAAATCAACAAATACCTGAAAGAATTTGGATTAACAACAGAGCAGTTCAATGTAATGCGAATCTTGAAAGGAAAATATCCAGAAAAGATGTGTGTAAAGAATATAGGAATGCGAATGATTGAAAAAAACTCAAACGTTCCGCGAATATTAGATCGTTTGGAGAAGAAAGGCTATATAACTCGTCAGCAATCCAATGAAGATAGGAGAGAAACCGTAACTACTCTGACTGAAAGTGGTTTATCTATTTTAGAAAAGGCGAGTTCTTTATTATTAGAAAAAGAAATAGGCATGATGAATATTAATGAAACGACAGCATTAGAGCTAAACGCTATTCTTGAAAATATTAGGAATAGTTGAACTAACTCTTTTTTTCGATAGTTATATGTATGTACATCTAAATTTGGATTAACTTTACTTATCAAGATTTGGTGTTGTTTTGGATTTGAAATAAAATTGACAGAAATGGAAAGGAGCGAGTTTTTCAAGAAAGCAGTTTTGGGTCTGGGTGCTGCTAGTTTGGTCGGGAATGTTTCGGCAGAAACTAAAAAAGAACAGATAGTAGGTTTCAATCATTTGCCATTAGAAAAGGAGATCAAAACAATGAAAACGGTATTGCATAAATCGGAAACAAGAGGAGGGGCAAACCATGGGTGGTTGAATGCCAAACATAGTTTCAGTTTCGCCAGTTACTACAATCCGCAAAGGATGAATTTTGGAGTGTTGCGTGTGTTGAATGACGATATTATCCAAGGTGGTAAAGGTTTTGGAAGGCATCCACATGATAATATGGAAATCATCACAATCCCATTAGAAGGTGATTTGGAACATAAGGACAGCATGGGAAATGCTGGTATCATAAAACAATACGATGTTCAGGTGATGAGTGCAGGAACAGGTATTTACCATTCAGAATTTAATGCAAATGCTGACAAACACGTGAACTTGTTTCAAATTTGGGTTTTCCCGAATAAGGAAAATGTGACGCCTCGTTACGATCAGAAAACATATTTGCCTACAGACCGAGAAAATAAATTCCAATTGTTGGTTTCCCCATTAAATGATGGGTCACTTACTATTCATCAAGATGCTTGGTTTTCGATGGGAAAATTCGAAAAAGGGAAAGAAGTGCCTTACGAAATTAAGAAGAAAGGAAATGGTGTATACACACTTGTGGTGGAAGGAAGTGTGGAGATCGATGGTCAGAAGTTGAACAAAAGAGATGCCTTAGGTGTCTGGGATTCGGACAAGATCAATATAAAGATGAATGCAGATTCCGAGATTTTGCTTTTGGACGTACCTATGGAAGCATAATTCTAAAAGATTGCGTTCTTTGTAAAACATAAAAAGAATCATTTATGAAAGTTAGAAATTTATTTACTTCCATTACATTGGTAGCAGGAATGTTGCTGGCAAATTTAGCTGACGCTCAAACTGTTTATTCGACAGAGAAAGGTAAAAAATACCACAAGAAGAATTGTACCGCTGTTAAGGAAGGTAAAAAAGGAATAGAGCTAACCGAAGCTAAAAAACTTGGTTTGGAAGCTTGTGCAGTTTGTAAACCAGATTCACCAGCAGACCAGCCTAAAGCACAAGCTAAGAAAAAATAATTCTTGTGACTACTGAATCATAAAAAAGGCTCCGATTGATTTGGAGCCTTTTTTATGATATGAAATGGTGTGTATAAAAAGAAAAAGACTTTACAAATTTCTCTATAAGCTCTTAATATTAAGTGTATACACGTATATAATCCGAACCCCAAGCCTACTGCTTAGTATAATAGAAACTAAAATAAATCAAAGGAGCAAAGCTGATTGATACATATAGAATCATATAGAACTATTAATTACCTACTGCTACTTACATGCCACACTACGTTAAAAAAGCTAAGAACAATTTACAAAATACGTTTTGTGCAAAAAAATAATGCCAAACTACAAATTATAACAATTTCAAGATTTATTTTTATAAAAATTAAGAATTTATTAACAAGAAGGTTACATTTTTACACAGTATTTTGTAGTATTTTTAGAGACAATTTAAAAACCAAAAATTATGAAAAAACTATTCTACCTCATTTGTTTCGGTTCCATGTTTGGGACGAATTTATTTGGGCAAGATCTGAAAATGGAACATGTTTGGCTATCAAACACAAACACCGCTCTCGGATCTGCCATTTACCCATCGGCATTTGTGTCCAACATCGGGACGACACTTTCAAATCCTTCTAATGTGGGTTTCTATTTGTCGAAAAACACTAAACTGAAGGTTACAGACATTTTTTTAGGTTCATTATACCTGCCTTCCATTTATCCAAACGGTAGCGACAGCTCTGTAGTTGGTATTACAATTCCTTCTGATCTAAAGGAAGGAACTTATTATTTATTTGCATTTGCCGACTATCAAGGAGTTGTTTTTGAAACGAACGAGAAAAATAATTCAAGTTACATCGAGATAACAGTTTCTAGTCCAACGGTTGATTTGAGCATTAATTCTATTAACCCAAACAGCTTCAACTATTCAGCTGGCGACATTTTCTCAGCTTCGGTTGTGGAAAGCAACACAGGCAACACGATGGCAAGTGGTCACTATATTGGATATTACTTTTCTAATGATGCTTCTTTAGATTCAGGTGATGTTTTGTTGACCTATAATTATAGTTATGGTGTGAATGCAGGAAGTGTTTCGTACGATTATCCAAATTTCAACCTCCCAAGCAACATTTCTAGTGGAGATTATTACATTATTGCTTCGGCCGATAATGGCAATAATTTGTCCGAAACAGACGAATCGAACAATACTAATTCTGTCAAAATCACGATTGTAGAGCCTATTTCGGATTTATCTGTTCCTTCGTTCTACTCGTATTATCCGACAGTAACAGCTGGAACCTATTTTTATGCCAATAGTACTTTGAGCAACAGTGGAAACACCTTTTTGAGCAATGTCACAATTGGTTATTATCTTTCGGCCGATTCGGTTTTCAATGTTGGCGATACGTATCTTTCGAGCAATTATATAGGCTATCTGTATGCTGGAAATAGTTCGTATGATTATCCTAGTTTTCTAATTCCTTCTGAAGTGCCTGCTGGCAATTATTATGTACTCGCAGTGGCTGATTACAGCAATTTGATTTCAGAATCAGATGAAGATAATAACGTAAATGTATTACCAGTAACAATTACAACACCTGCGGTTGATCTTTCGCTTTATTCCCTTTCTGCTTTCCCAACAGACGTTACGGCTGGTTCGTATTTGAATGCGAGTGTGTATGAATTCAACAATGGCGATTCGTATGCTCCTGCACATAGCATTTACTATTTCTTGTCGGCAGACACCACTTATGATGCTTCGGATGCTTATTTGAATAGTGAGTATGTATACAGCACTTATCCAGGTAGCTACAATTATTTCAACCCAACCCTTTCCATTCCTTATGGAACTGCAAATGGCAATTATTTTATTCTAGCCATAACCGATTTCAACTCGGAAGTGGCCGAAATGAACGAGACGAACAATATGTTGTTCACTCCCCTTACTATCTCTTCTCCTTTTGTAGATTTGACGATTTCTCCATTATCGTACGAGACGTTGAAAGTGACTCCAGGTGCAATTGTGTATCCCCAAATGACCGAGTACAATTATGGCAATGACTATGCTTCTACCCATTATGTAGGCTATTTCTTGTCGACCGATTCGACCTATGACATTGGCGATACATATGTTGGAAGCGACTATGTTGGTGGCATTTACGGAAACAACAGTACTGGTTTGAATCCTTATCTTATAATCCCTAGTGAAGTTCCTGTAGGTTCGTACTATATATTAGCGGTGGCTGATTATATGAATTATATTTCAGAATCTAATGAAGACAATAACGTAGCAACTTTCAAAACAGAAGTGGTCAATCCAGAAGTTGATTTCTCAACTTCATTCCCATACAGCGATTCTTTAGTTACCACAGGTGGTTCTTATGTTTACCCAACTGTTTTGGAATTTAATAACGGAACTACTTATTCACGAGACAATGAGGTAGCATACTATCTTTCAAAAGATACGACATTTGATGGCGGTGATGAATTGCTTTATGCCGATTATGTATCTGGAATTTCGGCAGGAAGTTATGCTTACTTAAACCCATCCATTTACATTCCTACCACTTACGCTCCAGGGACTTATTATTTACTTGCAGTAGCTGATTATCCTTCTCATGTTGCTGAAACAGACGAAAATAATAACGTTTCGGCAGCACAGCTAATCATTAAATCTTCGCAAGTAGATCTTATAATTTCATATTTTGATGTTGACAAAGTGGTATCTGCTGGAAGCAGTGTGTATTCGAAAGTATATGAATACAATAATGGTACAGATTATGCTTCAAGCCATAATGTATCATACTATTTGTCGGCCGATTCAATTTATGATCCTTATTATGATATCAACATCGGAAATGACTATGTGAATGGAACTTATCCAGGAAACTATTCTTACCTATCGACTTACCTATATATTCCATACTACATTTCAAAAGGAAACTATTTCGTCATTGCAGTTACTGATGCAGGAAATGTAATCGTGGAATCTGATGAAACTAATAATTTCAAAGCTATTCCAATCAGAGTAGGCGTAAACGGTGTCGATTTGCAGATAAGTACGATCTCGGCCACAAATACCAACCCAAGCGCAGGTTCGTTTATTTATGTTTCGAATACCGAAACGAACGAAGGAAATATCGAAGCAGGAGCACACCATATTGGTTATTTCCTTTCAAAAGATTCTACGTATGATTCGGGCGACAAATATTTATCAGCCAATTATTTTGCAAGCTTAGCTGGCGAAAGTAGTGCCGATTTCAATCCTGCATTGTTCATTCCAACCACTACTCCTGACGGTGTGTACTACATCGTTGCTGTAGCCGATTATGGAAATACAATCTCTGAAATAGAGGAATACAACAACACGAGAGCACTTCGTATTGTGATCGGAACAATCCCTGCAGGTGATGTAGAATTGTCGATAAGTTCATTGTATGCTTTTGATACCACAGAATGGGGCAATGCTAACAGTTGGACATTTGTCAATTTTAGCGAAGTGAATACAGGAAGTTTGGCTGCATCAGGACATTATGTTGGTCTTTATTTATCGACAGATACCCTATTTAGTGCAGACGATACTCAGCTGACTTCTTCATACATATATGGTGTGGATGCTTATTCAACCATCTACCAATCTGCTCAAATATTTATTCCATATTATATACCAGCAGGTCAGTATTTCATCATTGCAAAATCGGATGATGGCAATTACATTGCTGAGACGAATGAATACAATAACGAGCGCGCAACGCCATTCACAGTAAAAGAAGGGGGCATAACGGGTGATGTATCTAGTGCCGATTTGAACAAAACTAGCATTCAGGTATATCCAAACCCGAGTAACGGAATCGTGAATCTCAACTCGTTAGCAAACGTGGATGAAGTGGAAGTATTAGATCTAAACAACCATATAGTGGCCAACTACATAGTGGCTGAATTGTCGGGAAACAGTTTGGATCTGAGCTCAGTAAGTGCTGGCGTGTATTTTGTAAGAACTAAAAAAGAAGGTAACACAACTTCTACCAACAAGCTGGTAATCAACAAATAGTTCTTAGTAGATCAGCTTAAATTCAACAAAAAAGTCCCAGTATCGAAAGATGCTGGGACTTTTTTATTGGGTAAAAATGCGAGTCGAATTATTATTTCAAAAACGACTTATTCACTTCGTTAAGTAATTTTTCGCCTTTTTCAAAAGACAAAAGATTCGCCAAAGTTGTATTCGCAATTTGAGACAAAGCAATGTCAGTCAGAAAGGCTTGATGTGCCGTAATGAGCACGTTGGGGAAAGTAAGCAAACGAGCAATCATATCGTCCTCGATGACCGTTTCTGAAAGATCCTTGAAAAATAATTTATCTTCGTATTCATACACATCAAGTGCCAAATAACCAATTTGTTTTTTCTTCAGCGCTTCAATAATTGCCTGTGTATCTATCAATGCTCCACGTCCAGTATTTACAATCATCACAGTGGATTTCATCAGCGCAACAGCCTTTTCATCAATAATATGTTTGGTGCTAGGAGTAAGCGGACAATGAAGCGAGATAAAATCGGACTCTGTGTAGATCTTTTCTAAGCTCGTATACATCACGCCTGTTTTTTCCAGTTCTGGATTGTGCAAAGGATCGTACGCAAGCACGATACAACCAAAACCATGCATGATTTGGGCAAAAGCAGTCCCAATATTTCCAGTCCCGATCACCCCCACTACTTTGCCACGCAATTCGAAACCAGTCAATCCTTCGAGCGAAAAATTACCTTCGCGTACTCGGTTATAGGCTTTGTGTATTTTGCGAGACAAAGTAAGAATCAGTCCCACAGCATGTTCGGCAATCGAATGAGGCGAATAGGCAGGCACTCGAACTACTTTTATGCCTAATGAATCGGCTGTCAACAAATCGACATTATTGAAACCAGCCGAACGCAAAGCGATCACTTTTACACCCATTTCTTTGAGTCCAGCCAAAACAGCTGCATCTACTTTGTCGTTGACAAACGCACAAATGGCTTCGAAACCTTTGGCCATCGAAACGGTGTCTTTCGTCAAACCTGATTCGAAATAGGAAATCTGAAAATTGAAGTCTTTGTTAACCTCGTTGAAAGCTTTCGTTTCGTACGATTTGGCACTGAAAAATGCGATATTCATAAGCTTGTTTGTTTCGGATAAAAGTAATTCCTTTCTAAGTTAACATAAATGACCCAGATCAGTCATTTCTTTGGAAAGACATTAAAATTCTGATTTTCGTTTCAAACAAAGAATCTTTGTCCTAGTTTTAAAAACATGAAATTCACTTACCTCATACTCAACCTATTTACCTTTTTGCCGATCATCGTTTTTTCGTTTGATAAACAATTGGGCTTTTATAGGTTTTGGAAATACACATTGCCTGGTATTTTGGGTGTGTATGCGCTGTTTGTCATTTGGGATTATTATTTCACGGCTTGGGGCGTTTGGCAATTCAACCCAGCTTATGTGTTAGATTTCAGAATACTAGGTCTTCCGATCGAGGAACATTTTTTCTTCCTTTTCACCCCATTTGCCTGTTTGTTTATTTACGAAGCTTTGGGTGTTTATGTAAAACCTGATTTTTTAAGCCGACTTTCAAAACCTATTGCACTCATCTTGATCATATTGATGGGCTTGGTCGCAGTCTCGTTTACCGATCGGATGTACACATTGGTCAATTTTGGCTTCGGAGCTACCGTACTTTTAGCCGCTTTTATTTGGATGAAAAAAGAAACTCTAAGTCTATTTTGGTTGGCGTTTTTGGTGCATTTAGTGCCATTCTATATCGTGAATGGCATTCTCACTTCTTGGCCTGTTTTAATATATAACGATATTGAGAATCTGGGAATTAGAATCGGAAATATTCCATTGGAAGACCATGCTTATTCGTTAATTTTATTTTTAACAAACCTTTGGGCTTATAATTGGTTTAAAGATAAAACCTTTGCAAATGCCTCTCAAGCTTCAAGTAACGATTGACCAGAATTCGGGATTCTGCTTTGGTGTGGTGTACGCCATCGAAATGGCAGAAGATATTCTGTTAGAAACTGGCAAACTATACTGCCTTGGCGACATTGTGCACAATGACGAAGAAGTGAAACGCCTAGAAGCCAAAGGATTAGAAATTATCGATCACGAGCAGTTTCTGAATTTGCGCGATTGTCAAGTCCTTATCAGAGCCCATGGCGAACCATCGTCTACCTACAAAACTGCTTTAGAAAACAACATCGAACTGATTGATGCGTCTTGTCCTGTGGTACTGAAACTGCAAAACAGAATCAAAAACGCCTACGATAGTGACGAAGCCATCTACATCTATGGTAAACATGGCCATGCCGAAGTAATAGGTTTGGCCGCCCAAACAAGCAACAATGCGGTGGTTTTCGAAAAACTAGAAGAACTAGACTTCGGTTCTTTACCAAAAAAAATGACCCTTTTCAGCCAAACCACCAAAAGCACCGACAGTTTTTATAACATCTCTTCGAAACTACAAGCGGCTGGCGTAGAGGTAAATACCAACGATACCATTTGCCGTCAGGTATCGAATCGAGACAAGGATTTGAGAGTGTTTGCCGCACAATACGACCAGATTATTTTTGTTTCGGGCAAAAAATCGTCCAACGGAAAAGTCTTGTACAACGTGTGCAAAGAAACCAATCCGAATACTACGTTTGTTTCTGAAGCTTCCGAAATAGCCCAACTACCCTTTTTCGAGGGTCAAACAATCGGCATTTGTGGCGCCACGTCCACACCCATGTGGCTGATGGAACAAGTAAAAGAGGAACTTCTTAAATTATAAGTTCAAGGTTTAAAGTTCAAAGTAGGAATTAGATAGTTATGTTCATTCCCATACTCTTAATAGTGGCCAGTTTCTTGTTTATGGAATTCATGGCTTGGTTTACTCATAAGTTTATCATGCATGGTTTTATGTGGGTTTGGCACGAATCGCACCATAAACCAAGGCATGGTGCATTCGAAAAAAACGATCTGTTCAGCGTAGTTTTTGCATTACCTGCTATTGCGTTCACCTTAACAGGAAGTATTTTTCATGAATATGAATTTCTAAAATGGGTTGGAATCGGGATCACCTGTTATGGTATTTTCTACTTTATTTTTCATGATGTGATTGTGCATCGCAGGCTGAATATCAAATTCATCGCCAAAAGCAATTACATGAAACGTATCATCCGAGCCCACAAAATCCACCACAAAAAAATGACCAAGGAAGATGGTGAAGCCTTCGGTTTCCTCTATGCCCCAAAAAAGTATCAGTAATGTGGCGACTCATATAAGTCCTATTTTATGAGATTAGATGTAATTACAACCTTCAACAATTTGTTCTACTTTCATTTTTGGCGAGTTTTACATTTAGTCTAAACTACCATCAGGCAAATGCCTAAAAACCACTTTCAATTCAAACAATTTGCCGTTGTGCAAACAGGTACCACACTGAAAATTTGTACCGATTCCTGTTTGTTTGGGGCTTGGGTGGCCAGTTTTTCGACTGAAATTAAAACTGCGTTGGACATTGGTACAGGAACGGGTTTGTTGGCCCTAATGCTAGCTCAAAAGCATTTTCACTCTTCCATCTTGGCTTTGGAAATTGACGAATCGAGTGCCCAATTGGCCGATCATAATTTTGCTAATTCGCCTTGGAAAGACCACTTAAAAGTAGGATACACTTCGCTTCAAACTTTTTCAAATCAAATAAATAATAATTCATTTGATTTGATTGTCTGTAATCCTCCCTTTTTCGAGAACCAATTAAATTCTTCCAACACCACCAAAAATCTAGCCAAACATAGCGCCCAACTTACAAGGCAAGAACTGGCAAAATCTATCTCAAAATTGCTTTCCGACAATGGTTCGGCATTTGTACTGCTTCCTGAGTTCGAAGCTGATGCATTTCGCACCATCGCAAATACCTTTGGTCTATTTCTGACCGAACAAAAAACAGTGCGTAACAAAACGAATGGAGCCGTTTTTAGGCAAATGATGAAGTTTGAAAAACAAAAAAAGGACTTTTTACAATCGGAAATAGTGATTTATGAATCCGAGAAAGTGTACACACAAGACTTTGTAGAATTACTGAAACCGTATTATCTGTATTTGTAGTTTCTTGTTTTGAGACCTAATCCTCAAAACCCAAAACCTAACACCTTAAAAAATTGCATTATAAACCCCAATACACGAAATTTGGCATTCATTCAGATTTAGCATTTTTACATTGGAAGCTTTAAAAGAAACCCATTTCAATTTTCCCGGCCAAACGGGATTCTATCGTGGCAAAGTGCGCGATGTATACTATTTCGGAGAGAAAATGCTGATGGTAGCGAGCGATCGCATCTCGGCTTTTGATGTGGTTTTGCCAAGAGCAATTCCGTGTAAAGGTCAGATTCTAAACCAAATAGCTTTCAAAAATTTAGAAGCCACCAAAGACATCGTTCCCAATTGGTCCTTGGCATTGCCCGACCCGATGGCCACTTTTGGTTTGCAATGCGAGCCTTACGCAGTCGAGATGGTAGTACGAGGCTATTTGGTTGGTCATGCTTGGCGCACGTATAGTTCAGGTCTTCGAGAGTTGTGTGGCGTAAAGCTTCCAGAAGGTCTGAAAGAAAACGATAAACTTCCCAACCCAATCATCACTCCAACCACCAAAGCGAAGGAAGGGCATGATATGGATATTTCGAGAGAAGACATTATCGCTCAAGGAATTGTGAGCCAAGATGAATACGAAAAATTGGAAGAGTACACGCTGAAACTGTACGCACGTGGTACCGAATTGGCCGCCCAAAGAGACCTCATTTTGGTAGATACCAAATATGAATTCGGAAAATTAAATAATGAAATATATTTAATAGATGAAATTCATACGCCCGATTCTTCTCGCTATTTTTATTTAGAAGGCTATGAAGAACGCCAGCAAAAAGGCGAGAAACAAAAACAATTGTCCAAAGAATTTGTGCGTGAATGGCTGATGCTCAATGGTTTTCAAGGAAAAGATGGACAAACGGTTCCCGAAATGACGGACGAGGTAGTAGAAGGAATCACGAAGCGATATACGGAACTTTTTGAAAAAGTAACAGGGACGAAATTCGAAAAATACGAGGGTAAAAACCTAAGTGAAAGGATAAGTCACAATGTATCAAACCTTTTTCGTTAATTTGTGCTAAATTGTTTTTTTTAGAAATAAAGTAGAATATGAAGTTCTCGATAGATAAGCAGGAAAAATATTCACTCATTACGCTTGATGAAGAAAAATTGGACTCGACAGTGTCTCCTCTTTTGAAAAGTGAGTTCATTACTTTGAACGCAGAAGGAATTAGAAATATCATTTTGGATTTGTCTAAAACCAAGTTTTCGGATT
>JAYVIX010000020.1:0-14208 GCA_043769845.1 Cytophagales bacterium | reverse complement strand
GAATTTTATTCCCTTTATTTCTTGATAATCCTCATGTCCTTTGCCCGCTATCAAGATGATATCGCCAGGCTGAGCCAACATACAAGCCGTTTTGATAGCTTCTTTTCTATCCACAATGACCAATGTCTTTTTCTTGTCAGCCAGCTTGATGCCAGCTTCCATTTGGTTCAAGATATCTTGTGGTTCTTCGTTTCGAGGATTATCTGAGGTTAGCACGGCCTTATTGCTGTATTTCGCAGCGATTTGGGCCATAACTGGTCGCTTTGCCGCATCGCGATTTCCGCCACAGCCTATTACCGTAATCACTTGTTCCTTGCCTGTGCGCAAGTCGTCAATCGTTTTTAGCACATTTTCCAACGCATCGGGCGTATGCGCATAATCCACAATCGCAGTGATTTTGTCCTTCGAAATCACTTGTTCGAAACGGCCTTTGGCTCCTTCCAAAGCAGAAAGTTTCGCCAACACTTCGTCCGATTCTTCACCCAACAAAACAGCCACGCCATACACACCTAGCAAATTGTAGGCATTGAAATTGCCAATCAACCTGAACCAAACACGCTTGTTGTCCACATCCATTTCCAAGCCATGCAAAGTGTTTTCCAACAACTTTCCTTTAAAGTCGGCTGGTTTTTCCAACGCAAACGTATGGATAGACGCTTTGGTGTTTTGCACCATCACTCGTCCGCGTTTGTCGTCAATATTCGTAAGCGCAAAAGCCGAAGAAGGCAATTCGTCAAACAGCTTTTTCTTAGCTTCTATGTAGGCATCAAAGGTTTTGTGGTAATCGAGATGGTCGTGCGTGATGTTGGTAAAAACAGCACCATCCAATTCCAAACCGGCAATGCGTTCCTGCCAAATGGCATGAGAGCTGGCTTCGATAAAACAATGCGTACAACCGACCTCAATCATTTTTGCCAACAACTCATTTAGCTGCAAAGGATCAGGAGTGGTGTGTGTTGCCGCTACCGAAACATCGTCTATTTCGTTTTGAACAGTAGAAAGTAAACCCGTTTTATAACCAAGACTGCGGAACAATTTCCAAAGCAAAGTAGCATTGGTCGTTTTCCCGTTTGTACCCGTAATCGCAACCAGTTTCAATTTCGAAGATGGATTTCCGTAGAAATTGGAAGCCATGAAACCAAGTGCTTTTGCCGAGTTTTTGACTTGCACATAGGTGATTCCTTCTTTCAATTCTTCAGGAAGAATCTCGCATACAATTGCGATTGCTCCTTTTTCGATGGAAGACGTGATAAACTGATGTCCATCGGATTGTGTTCCGCTAACCGCCACAAAGACACAACCTTCCGATACCTTGCGCGAATCGAACTGAATAGACGAAACAGCCACTTCAGTGCTTCCCGCAACGGAAACCAAACTAGTTTTGTATAATATGTCTTTCAGTAATTCCACTTATCCTAATCTCAAATAAATTGTTCCTCCTTTTGGTGTTCTTTGTCCAGGACTGAGCGATTGTTGCACCACTCTTCCTGTTCCAGAATACTCTACTCTCAATCCGTTATTTCCCAAGATATACATGGCATCTTTCAAAGTGAAACCCACACAATTGGGTACTAATTCTTTGCGAATAATTCGATTTTGCCACGTGATGGCATTGTTTCTTGGCGAAGCGACTACCCAATCTTCCTTCTCGTTGGCATGATTCGAAATACCAAAATGGTTGCAGAGATATCTTAAGTCCTCCAAAAATCCAGCCTTTACAAATGGGAAAATTCCTTCTTTGTCGAAGAATTTTTTCTCTTCCAAAGGCTTGTGCATTTCGTAATCGGTGGCATATACTTTATCCGCAATTTCCTTGAAAACGGGCGCGGCAACATCTGCGCCATATTGCATATATCCTTTCGGATTGTCTATCACCACGATGCAACTGTACTTTGGCTGATCAGCTGGGAAATAGCCCGCAAAGCTGGTGTAATACGTTTTGGTATAACGTCCTTTTACCAAACGTTGAGCTGTTCCGGTTTTGCCAGCAATTTTGTAATGTGTTCCTGAAATGTTTTTAGCAGTTCCGGTCATCACTACCTCTTCCATCATTTCGCGGCATTTGGCCAAGGTTTTATCCGAACAGATTTTATCCACAATCTCATCCGTCTCGTAATGCTCCAGCACTTTGTCTGCTCTTCGTACTTCTTTCACGATGATGGGTTTGATCATTTTGCCATCATTCGCCACTGCATTGTACAAAGTCAATGTATGCAATGGCGAAACTTTCATTTCATATCCATGACACATCCAAGGCAATGAAATACCACTCCACGAACTGTCGTAGGTGTTTTTAATATAAGGTTCGCCTTCGCCCGCCATCTGGAAATCAATCTTTTTGCCCAAGCCAAACTTGTGGAGGTAGTCGATGAATTTTTGTGGATTGTTTCCGAAATGATCCACCACCAATTTCGCAATCCCGATGTTGGACGAATAAGCAAAAGCTTCTTTGACCGTAAGTGTTCCGTAACCTTCGGGTTTAGAATCGACCATCACACGATCATAGAAATTGTATTTTCCCCAATGACCAAAAACGGTGTCCTGCAAGTCCAAGTCAGAATCTTCGAACAAGGCCATCAATGAAGCAAGTTTCATGGTAGAACCAGGCTCTGTCAAACCTTGATTTCCAACTGCATAGTTGTAGCGTTCGGTATAGCTTCCGTCTTTATTTTTGCCCAAATTGGCCATCGCTTTGATTTCGCCAGTTTTCACTTCCATCAAAACTACCGTTCCATAATCTGCATCGTGACGGAGCAAGTGACGATACAAAGCGTCTTCTGCCACATCCTGCAGGTTGACATTTAGGGTTGTCTGAATGTCAAAACCGTCTTCAGGTTTGATATAGTTTTCATCAAAAAGCGGCCTCCAATTTCCTCCCGCAATGCGCTGAAAAAGTGCCTCGCCTTTTTTTCCGCCCAATTGACTGTTGTAACTGTACTCCAAACCAGCTCCACGATTCTCCTCATTGATAAAACCAACCGTTCGGAAAGCCATGTCGCCAAACGGACGATGACGCTTGTCGATCTTCGTAAATACGACTCCGCCTTTGAACTGCCCTAAACGGAAAATCGGCCAAGAGGAAATCATCTTCTTCTGGCCGTAGGTGAGGTTGCTTCCGCTTAACACGAGATACCG
Source organism: Cytophagales bacterium (assembly GCA_043769845.1). Classification (GTDB taxonomy): domain Bacteria; phylum Bacteroidota; class Bacteroidia; order Cytophagales; family UBA9547; genus UBA9547. Next base: position 11,073 of record JAYVIX010000020.1, on the reverse strand, counting down.
TTTTCGTTTTTTTCGTGCATCGGTAATTTTCCGTTTGTACTCTTCAGCCGACCGATCCTTAAAGAACCGCGACATGAGCAAACTGAGGGAGTCAATTCCTTCTCGGAAAAACTTCTCTTTTACTGAAGTAGGATCAAAAGCAAGTTGATAAAAAGGAAGTGACGTAGCCAATAAACTTCCATTATCTGAATATATATTCCCTCGTGTGGCTTTCACATCCATGTATTCAAGAGAAATCTCTTCGGCAATTTCACGCCAGTGTTCGCCTTCTACCAATTGAATATGAGCCGCTTTCCACAAAATGGCGCACGAAAAAATCAGCATAAATAAAAATGCTAATCGTACTCGGAGCAATATGGAAAACTTGATAGACACTTCGTTTTAATTAAAAATTATAAATTAAGAATTAATAGTTTTTTCGCTAGTCGTTTTTAAAATTTTTGTCAAAATCTTTATCAATTCTATATTATCAGTCAACATTGATTCTGCCTGCTTTTCATTCAAATACTCAGTATCTCTTAGAAGCCGAATCCAATAATTTGTTTCTCTACATTCCTTGTAAGCAATTTTCAATTTATGCCTAAAGTCCAAGTCAGATTCTGCACCTATTGCTTCCTCCACCATCGCCCCAACCGCAGTGCCACTTCTTAGCAATTGTTTCGAAAGAACTCTTTCCTTTTTATCCTCGACCAAAAACTTATACAACTTCACAACCCGAATAGCAAAAGCATAACTTTTAGCTTGTATTACATTGTATCTCAGGCCTTCTGCCATCTATTAATTGTTAATTATGAATTCTTAATTTCCGACAACAATTTTCGTTGGAGGAACATTGCTTTCATAAATCCCCATTACTTCAGCGCGTTTGGCTATTTCCGACTGTTTGCTTTGGTACATATATTCCGACTTCATCGTGATATAGTCGGCACGAAGGTCTTCTACTTCTTGTTTTAACTTGTCAATTTTTCTCGAAGTACGTTCTGCATAATGACCGTTTGCGATGTAGACGATTACTAACACTGTACAGAAAAGCACCTTTGGCAAATATTCCAGCGGAATGCCTTTTTCGAATAGCTGATCCAGTTTCAGCATATTGTCCAAAGCCGAAAACATACTTCCCCCTGCCGATGTCTTTTTCGACTCAGGTTCTTTTTGTTTCGGTATTCTGAACGAATTGCTCATTTTGTTTAATTAATAATTCATAATTAAAAATTAGTAGACTTGCCAGAGTAACGTATCTATTAATTATTCATTGTTAATTCTTAATTGCTACTCGTAACTTAGCGCTTCTCGAACGCGTGTTTATTTTTTGTTCTTCTTCCGAAGGTTCTATCGGCTTCTTGTTGATGGCTTCTAAAGGTTTCAGTACGTTTCCGTAAAAATCCTTTTCTTCATCTCCGCTGAATTTTCCCTTTTGGATAAAATTCTTCACCAAACGATCTTCCAAGGAATGGTAAGACATAACAACTAATTTTCCGCCAGGCTTTAACACTTGTGCTGTTTGTTCCAGAAACTCTTCCAACGCCTCCAATTCCTTGTTCACTTCAATGCGCAAAGCTTGGAACGCTTGGGCGAAATACTTGTTTTCGGCTCCACGAGGTGCCAATTTCCTGAGCGTGTTTTTGAAATCTTCAACCGTTGCAATTTTGGCACGTGTTCTATCTTGCACTACTTGCGCTGCCAAGGTTTTAGCATTTCGTATTTCGCCATACATGCCAAACAACTTGTGCAATTCTCCCTCTGGATATTCGTTCAGGATTTTTGCAGCAGTTGTCACATCATTCTGGTTCATCCGCATGTCCAAGTTGGCATCGAAACGAATAGAAAAACCACGTTCTGCTGTATCGAACTGATGAGACGAAACGCCCAAATCGGCCAAAATTCCATCTACTTGATCCGCACCATACAAGCGCAAAAACTTCTGCAAATGGCGAAAATTGGCTTCAATAAATGTGAATGAACTATCGGATATCTGTTCTGCATTTGCCTTTGCATCAGCATCTTGGTCGAAACCAAACAATTTGCCTTTGCCTTGCAGCCTTTCCAGTATCGCCTTGCTATGACCACCGCCACCAAATGTCACGTCCACATACACACCTCCAGCTTTCAGGTCTAGACCATCCAAGCATTCGGTTAACATTACTGGTATGTGGTACATTTTATAATTAAGAATTAGTAATTAAAAATTAATAGGTACTGATTTTAAGTGCTTGCTCTCTTAATTTTTAATTAAGAATTATTAATTGCTCCGCTTCCAAGATGTTTCTGCAAAAGCCCTGCTAGCTCTTTTTGATCAGTAATCAAATGCTTTTCGTATGTCTCAGGATTCCAGATTTCAAGTCTGTTACCTAAACCAACCACAATCACATCTTTCGTGATTCCTGCAAAATCCAACATGCGTTTCGGAATTAGGAAACGTCCCATACTATCCAACTCGCAATCTTGACCACCACGCAAAAAGTTACGCTGGATAATGGCCGTATGCTCGTCAAACTCATTCAAGCCAGATACTTTTTCGGCCATCTTTTCCCACTCTGGCATCGAATAGATTAGCAAACAAGGATCGGTGCTGCGCAACAAGAAAATCTCGCTACCAAACCCTTCTGGCAAGCGCGCTTTCACCTTAGCAGGAAGAATCATTCTCCCTTTAGGATCCACCGTACACTCATATTCTCCTGAAAAGTAGGCCATCGTTTGATAATCAGTAGTGTATCGATACTATACACCCCATGCAAATGTAGAAAATGAAAAACAAAAATCCTCCACTTTTCACCACTTTTCACCACTAAGTTTTTGATAATCAGGCTAAGTAACTTGTTTTAGAGTACTTAGTATGCTATGATTATACTAAAGAATCACAAAAACGGCACAAATTGCTTGTATTCAAATAGTTAACCTGTAAAGTTAAACATGAAATTTTATTAATATATAATTTTATAGGTTGTTTAACTGAAATGAAAATCAGTTTTGAATGTTTAGAAGGTTTTTGAAAAGTAGTGAATTCCTTTTGTACGAACGATGAAAAATGAGTTACTTGAAAGTAACTACTTCAAAATCAATTATTTCAGCCACTTTTTTTTGCCATTTCACCAAAGCTCTTTCGTATACAAGGCGATATTTGGTGATGATTTGTTGATGTTTGGATTGAAAATCTTGGTTCATTTCGAAGTTCCAAAGATTATCTCTAAAAACCGTTTCGAAGTTGAATACATTGCCAGCTAGATTACGGTAGTCCAACAAAAGTTGGCGTTGAGCAGGTTTTTTCAAAATCGGACTTATTTCACGGTCGTAAAATTTGGAAGCGGTCTCGTTAATAGCCAAGCCTTTTTCCATCCAATGGTTTGTTTTGGAATCTTCCTCGTATTTGAAAAAATCGGTAATCAGTTTGTCAGCAAACCAAGTTGGCAAGGCAATATTTGGTTTAAATAATTCTTCGTCAATTAATTCTGGATTTTGCGGACGCAGCTCAAAAGAAGAGTTGAATAGATACCATTCAGGATCCATCATTAAATGAATGAGGCGTTTGGTGCGGAGTTTGGCCAACCAAGCTCGGTAGCCAACAGGGCCTTTAGGAAACAAAGTAGGATCAATGACCATTTTGCGAGTCCTATTTCCGATTCTCACTACCACAACGGGTGCCACATGATAGCCCCAATCGATTTTGCCAGTAGGCGATAGTTTTTTTCGATCGGTAAAGGAAATGAGTTTGGTACTAGATACCGAATAAATGGCTGGAGTGAATGCCCAAATCTTGGCCGCTTGAATGCCTTTAGAAGCGATAAAAAGGCAAATGTAATGAGACAGATTATGACAATTGGCTTGTTGATAGCCAAAAGGGATGCCTGATCTCAAGATTTCTTGAAATAATAAAGTAGCCCTATTTTGGTCAATAACGGAGGCTCGCCCGTCTGTCAGCAGCGGATGTTTTTGTATAATCGGAATAAGCTTTAAAATGAGATTGGCAGGAAGGAAATCTCCATCGCCCAATTACAAATCTACACTTTTTCGGCTATATTTTTTTGATTTGTAGCAATTTAAAGATTTAATAATAAGAGGTTTGGCAGGTGTTATAACACCACGCCAGCCACAAGACCCGCCAAAATAATGTAAGGGGAAGGAAGGACGTCCAAAAGTAGCAAAAGCAACGTGCCAAATACGATGACATAGTTGAGTGGATCGGGCGGTACTTGATAAAACATGGAGATAGCGGTTGAAACGACCAAGCCTGAACTGACCGCATTGATCCCTTCGAGCGATGCTTTGACGGCTCGGTAGCGTTTCAGACTTGCCCAAAAACGAATCACAAAAAAGATCAAAAATGTACCTGGCAGGAAAATGCCAGCTGCCGAAATAAAACCAGCAAAAATTTGAGCAAAAATTCCTTCATCGCGAAATGTAAGTGCGCCAATGTAGGAACAAAACGAAAAAACGGGCCCAGGAACGGCTTGGGCAAGGGAATAGCCTGAAAAAAATTCGGCAGAAGTCAAACGGCCTTTGAATTCTACAAACTCGCTGTAAATCAGAGGAATGAGTACTTGTCCTCCTCCAAAAATCAGACTTCCGTTTCGATAAAAATTTTCGAATACTCGCACATACAAAGAGTTAGTGAGTGCACCAAGTACAGCGGCTAACACAAACACTCCGATGAAAATATAGAAATTAGCCCATTCGATTTTCATTGGCACTTTTTCTTCTTTGGGTTGAAGGCGGTATTTGAAAGCCGTCACTGCGCCACCAGCCAACAATAAAACAGGCAAAATCCAAGGCGTTCCCCAAAAGAAGGAAGTGAATGCTCCGATCACCATGAGCGTGATTCCAGTTTTGGTAGTCACTACTTTGCTACTAATCATGTAGGCCGCAAAGGATACAAAACCGATGGCTATGGGTTGCATGAAACGGGCAAAATCCATCGAAAAACCACTTTTTTGCAAGGAATTGACACAGATTGCACCAGCTGTCATGATCGTCACGGCAGGAAAACACCAAATAAACAAAGTAAAATAGGCCAAATTTGCTCCGCCAACTTTGAAGCCAATAGCGGTAATGGTTTGGGTGGAAGTAGGGCCTGGTAAAATTTGGCACAAGGCATTAAGCTCTAACAATTCGTCTTCTGAAATGTAGTTGCGTTTCTCGACCATCAATTTGAAGATCATCGAAAAATGGGCTTGAGGCCCTCCAAACGCATTCAAGGCTAAAATGAAAACGTCTCTTAAAAAAATGAGGTGTCTTTTGCTAAGTAACCTTGTCAATTGAATGAGTAAATAGGTTGAAAAATTAAGATTGCTAATTCAAAGATAAAGCTTTCTGTTTGAAATTTTTATATGAAATATTATTCATTTAATAAATTTATTAGTTCAAAGTTCAACGATGTAGCATTGAACTTTGAACATCAAAACTTGAACTACTCAGTAGTGTACACTACATTTTCTTTCGGATCAACAAGGATCAAATCAATCGTACGTTTTTCTAGATTGGTGGCTTTTACTTTTACAAATACTGTGTCGCCAAGTGTAAACGTTTTGCCCGTTTTTTTGCCTACGAGACGGTAATTTTTCTCGTCCAGATCAAAGAAATCGGTCGTGATGTCGGCCATGCGCACCATGCCTTCGCAGCGGGTTTCGTTCATGTCCACATACATGCCCCATTCGGTCACGCCCGAAACGATTCCTTCAAAGGTTTTCGTTCCTGCCATTTTCATGAATTCCACCTGTTTGTATTTGATAGAAGCACGTTCGGCATCGGCTGCCAGCTTTTCCATTTCAGACGAATGCTTGCACTGCAATTCGTAAGAACCACGATCTGGCGATGATTTTCCATCCAAATAATGCTGCAAAAGCCTGTGCGCCATCATATCAGGATACCTACGAATAGGCGAGGTAAAATGACTATAATGAGTAAATGCCAACCCAAAATGCCCCATGGCAGCGGTGGTATATTTGGCTTTTGCCATCGTACGTATTGCCAAGTTTTGGAGTAAGTACTGCTCTGGAGTACCTTCTATTTTTTCAATGAAATCGTTCAGCTTTTCAGAAATCTTCTCTTCGTCCACTATTAGTTTGTAGCCAAATTTGAATGCAAAAAGCGAGAAATTCCTGATTTTTTCCAGATCAGGCTCGTCATGCACACGGTAGACCATCGTGTTGTGTTCTTTGCCTTCTTTAAAATTGAAACAGAACTCGGCCACTTTTTTATTGGCCAAAAGCATGAATTCCTCGATCAGTTTATGCGCGTCTTTTCTTACCTTTTGAAACAAGCCTAGCGGTTTGCCGTTCTCGTCTAGCTTGAATTTCACCTCTACTGTCTCAAAACTGATCGCTCCGTTTTTGAAACGTTTCGTTTGAAGCTTTTTAGCCAAATCGTTCAAGGTTTTTACTTCGTCCGCAAACTCGCCTTCGCCCGTTTCGAGGCATTCTTGAGCGCTTTCGTAGCTAAATCGTTTGTTGGAATGGATGATCGTGCGACCAAACCATTCGTTCTTTATATTGGCATTGTCGTCTAATTCGAAAACTGCAGAGAAGGTCAACTTGTCTTCATTTGGGCGAAGCGAGCAAAGGAAATTGGAAAGTCGCTCGGGCAGCATCGGGATCGTACGGTCTACCAAATAGACCGAAGTAGCCCTTTGTTCGGCTTCTTGTTCCATCACCATGCCAGGTTTTACATAATGTGTCACATCGGCAATGTGCACGCCTATTTCCCAGTTTCCGTTTGGTAGTTTTTGGACAGAAAGTGCATCGTCAAAATCCTTTGCATCTTCTGGGTCAATCGTGAATGTGGTAATATTTCTAAAATCCCTTCTCTTTGAAATTTCCTCTTTGGTAATCACTTCTGAGATTTTCTCGGCATCTTCCAAAACTTCTTTTTCAAATTCGTGCGGCAAGCCATATTCGGCCATGATGGCGTGCATTTCGGTGTTGTTTTCGCCCGCCTTACCCAATATACTGACCACAGTGCCTTCTGGATTTTTATCCGAGCGATCAGGCCAATAATGCACTTTCACCAAGACCTTTTCACCTGATTTCGCTCCATTGAGTTTATCTTTTCCTATGAAAATATCCTTATGCATTTTCCGTCCGTCAGGAATCAAAAATGCGAAGCGATCCGAAATGTCTAATCGTCCCACAAACGTATCGCGCTTGCGTTTAAGTACCTCTATAACTTCTCCTTCTGGATGGCTTTCTTTTTCGCGTAGCGTAGGCCAAACGAGCACTTTCACGGTATCGCCATCTATAGCTCCGTTCAGGTTTTCGGTCTTGATTTTTACATCAGTACCCAACACATCGTTCAGGATAAATGCAAAACGTGCATTCACAAAATCGACTGTGCCTTCTAGCATGTCAGCGCCTTTGCCGTTCGATACATACGCACGTTCGCCTACTAACGAAATTTTACCCGTCTGAACGATCCGAGTCATCAGTTCTCTGAACTTCAGTTTGTCGTTTTCGCCTTTTATATTGAAAATGGTAAATAGCTGTTTTAATGGATACACCTCGCCTGGCGTTTCTTGAAACAGCCTCAACACCTCGTCCCTGAATGTAAAATTGGGAGCTGGTTTGCGCGCGCTTGAGCCTTCTGTATAGCTCTCTTTTTTCTTTGTACTTGTCTTTTTTGCTCTAGACATAATGGATGTATTATCCTGTTTCTGACATCTAAGATCGAAATTCCGAATGAATTTCAATTTGTTTTAAAATACGAAAACCTGCCCTTGGGTGGACAGGTTTTCGGTCATTGGTTTTAAACTATTTTTTATTTTACCATAAAAAATCCTTCACCAGACTTGTCTCCATCTGTATAGATTTCGATCAGATATTTACCTGGCTTATATCCTCCACCTGACTTTGAAGTCAAAAATGCAATTGTCTTCTGCGAATTGTCGAATAAGTGATCTTGCTTAGAGGTATAAGTAATGTCTTGACCTTCAAAATTGAAAGTTCCTGACGAATTGCCATCCGACATTGTGTTGCCATCTGGCTCAATTACTCTTAAATAAATCACACGACCACCAACTTCTGATACTCTGTTGTCTATATAATTGAATTTGATGTTCAATTTGTCGATGTTTTTGCCTTTATAAATCACTTCGTCCAGCTCTTTACTTTTGCTATTGATGACGGTTGTTTTTACTAAACCTACTACCAATCTTGAAGCCAGTTTTACCTTTTGCTCAAGGGCCGAAGTTTTGGCCGAAATTTGAGTAATCGAATCGAACAATTTATTCTTTTGTTCTTTCAGCGCATTGTTTTCTGCCAAAATTACATCGCTTTGTGCTTTCAGTTTTTCAATTTCGCCACCGTTTTCACTTAATTCTGATTTGAAGTTATCCAGTTCTTTCTGAACTTGATCGTATTTTTTCTTGTAGTTTCCTGCCGAATATTGAAGTGATTTTTTCTCTTTTTCAAGCTTCGCGATCAATGCATCCAACTCTGTGTTTTTCACATCTAGTGCATCGTATTCTTCTTTTTGTTTGTTTGCAACTTCTATCAAAGAATCATAGCTAAATACCAATTTGGCATTCTCGCTCGTTTTCTCTTCGATGATAACTACCTTCTGCTCAATGGTTTTGTTGTCTTCTGTGCTCAAATAATATTGGTATCCATTGATCCCGAGAAGGATGATGATAAAGCCAATAAACAGACCTTTTTTGGAGCCATCTTTTTTAGAATTGTCGATCTCGCTAGAAGCCATAATGGTTAAAAATTAAGAGAATTGTAATAATAGATTTTGCAAATGTACTATTTTCTTCGAAAGGTTATATATTTTATCAGATAAAACAAACAAGCCTTGCAAATCTAATTGCAAGGCTGGATGAGGCTTTTGAAATCCTTTTTGAACTTAAACTCCTTCGGCTACCACACTTTTTACCTCTGGAATCAATCTTGTGAGTAGATTTTCAATTCCAGATTTCAACGTTAGTGTCGAAGAAGGACAACCACTACATGAACCTTGTAGCAACACTTTTACTACTCCGTTTTCAAAAGAATGGAATGTAATATTTCCACCATCTGACTCTACCGCAGGACGAATGTATTCATCCAGAACCACTTGTATTTTCTGGGCTATTTCGCTCAGACCTTCGATGTTTTCTTTCTTGAATTCTTCGGTAAACAAAGGCTTACCTTCTTCTAGCCAGCCTTTTACAAATGGTTTTAGCAACGGAACTAAATCATTCCAATCCGAAGTCTCGTCTTTCGTAATAGTGACAAAATTAGAGGAGATAAAAACCCTTTTTACAAAGCTAAATTTGAACAAATCAATCGCCATTGGGCAGTTTGCTGCACTTTCTGTGTCAGGGAAATCGGCACTTGCCGCTTCTGGCAAAAGGGCTTTGTTGGAGACAAATTTTAGGCTATTTGGGTTGGGGCTAGACTCGGTATATACTACAACGGGTACTTTGACTACTTCAGTTTCCATGTGATGTCGATTTTGAATAAAAACAAGTTTACAAACTTTTGGTTCGTGCTGGTTGCAAAAATACGAATATCTTTGGACATGAAATTCGATCTCCTACATTCCGACTCTCAATCTAATGCCCGTGCAGGATTAATCACGACCGATCACGGGACTATCGAAACACCCATCTTTATGCCTGTTGGCACGAAAGGTTCGGTAAAAGGCGTACATATGCGCGAGTTGGAACTGGACGTAAAGGCGCAAATTATCCTTGGAAACACGTACCATCTTTACCTAAAACCAGGTATCGAATTGCTGAAAGAAGCTGGAGGTTTGCATAAATTTATCGGTTGGAATAAACCAATCCTAACCGATAGTGGTGGTTATCAGGTATATTCACTTGCCGAACAACGCAAAATAACCGAAGAAGGCGTTTGGTTCAAATCGTATATTGATGGTTCGAAGCATTTCTTTTCACCCGAAAATGTGATGGATACGCAACGTGCCATTGGTGGCGACATTATTATGGCTTTTGATGAATGCACGCCTTATCCTTGTGATTACGACTATGCCAAGAAAAGCATGGAAATGACGCATCGTTGGCTAAAAAGATGCTGCACACGATTTGACGAGACCGAAGGATTGTACGATTATTCACAATCACTTTTCCCGATAGTACAAGGCAGTACTTATCGTGACCTACGTGTACAATCGGCCGAAACGATTGCTTCTTTTGGAAGAGAAGCCAACGCAATAGGCGGACTTTCGGTAGGGGAGCCAGCCGAAGAAATGTATGCCATGACCGATTTGGTATGTAGCATTTTGCCAAAAGACAAACCTCGTTACTTAATGGGCGTGGGAACTCCTGTCAATTTGTTGGAGTGTATTGCCTTGGGAATCGACATGTTCGATTGTGTGATGCCAACTCGCAACGGCCGCAATGGCATGATTTTCACCACACAAGGTACTATCAATATTAAAAACCAACGTTGGGAAAAAGACTTTTCTCCTTTGGACGAAACGCTAGGCGGAGAAGTAAGTACGCGCCACAGCAAAGCGTATTTGCGACATCTTATCATGAATGACGAGATTCTAGGCGGACAAATCGCTAGTATTCAGAATATTACGTTCTATCTATGGCTGATGCGCGAAGCTAGAAAACACATTATCGAAGGTGATTTCAGAGAATGGAAAGAGAAAATGGTAAAAATTGTAGGGCAGCGATTGTAGTTATTTTTTCACGGAAGAGTATTGTATTTTATTGAAAACTCTCTCAAGTATTGAATGATTTATATAATATAAATATTATTTTATGTATTATCATACATAATTACAAATGGCAAAAAATGAAACGAAATATATTAAAACAAGGCAATAAAATGGCAACTGTTTTGGACAATGTTTCAAAGTCTATAGGCATCTATTACTACACTTGAATACCGACAAAGTAATGGTGGGTAAGATTGTAAAACAAGTAAGTATTCTTTTGAATCTGAGTTTCAGGCAAGATTCTATAATGTACAATTTATAAGCTACCAAGTTTGTATGAATTGCTGATTTTGTGCTTTCTTTGTGTACATGCCCTTTTTGATTCAAAAAGGATATTTCTAGCCAATAAAGGTGTAACACAAAGTGGGTAAACTTCGCAAACAGATACGTACATTCAATCCAACAGATAGTTTTCTT
>JAYVIX010000019.1:0-4941 GCA_043769845.1 Cytophagales bacterium | reverse complement strand
GACAATCCCACACCAGAAGAAACAACCGTAGCCACCACCACCAAAACTTGGTTGACATTGGACGGAAAACAACCATTAGTTGTTGGGCATAGAGGGTATGCAGGTTTGCGTCCTGATCATACCGTGTCTGGCTATCTTTTAGCGATCGAAAAAGGAGCCGATGCGATAGAACCCGATTTGGTGATGACCAAAGACAGCGTACTCATTTGCCGCCATGAGCCAATGTTGTCGGGCACGACCAACGTAAAAGACCATCCTGAATTTGCTTCGAAAAAATCGACTAAAATGGTGGATGGTGTGTCGGAAACAGATTGGTTTGCATCTGATTTTACCTTGGCTGAAATCAAAACGTTAAGAGCCATTCAACCACTTTCGGATGCAAAGAATAACCGTTCAAAAGAATTTGATGGTCAATTTTCAATCCCTACGTTTGAAGAAGTCATCGAATTGGCCAAATCAGAAGCAAGTGCAAAAGGAAGAGTGGTGTACATCTATCCTGAGACGAAACATCCTACCTTCCACGAGAACTTGAACTTGAAAATTACAGATAAAGTATTGGAAGTATTGACAAAAGCAGGTTGGAACAGCAAAGACGCTCCCGTGTTCCTTCAGTCGTTTGAAGTATCGAACTTGAAATATGCACGTACAAAATCTACCTTGAAAATTGTACAGTTGTACGATGCCAATGATGTAAATGCCGATGGAACATTAGACATGACCGCACCTTATGGCCAGCCATACGATTTCGTAGTAAGTGGCGACAAAAGAACCTACAACGATTTGGCCAAAGATGCCGGCTTAGATTTCGTAAAAGAATACGCGGATGGTATCGGTCCTTGGAAACCCTACATCATTCCATACTTCAACAATGCCAAATTGCCCACTACCGACCTAGTAAAAAGAGCGCACACAAAAGGACTATTTGTACACGTCTATACCTTCAGAAGCGAGGCATTCCGTTTGCTGAACGACTACAAAGGCGACCCAGCTGCCGAATACAAAGCCTTTTATGATTTGGGTGTTGACGGTGTTTTCAGCGATTTCCCTGGCGATGCAGTAGCAGCCCGCAAGTAATTTTTTAGTCGAAACCTATTTTTCAAAAGCCTCTGGAGCAATCAAGAGGCTTTTTTTGTTTGATCAAATTGAAAAGAGACGGCATCTCACGCTGCGCTAAAGACTTGCGCTAGTTGTGGAAACAGCGAACAGTCGCTCGGCTATTGCCGAGTGACGAATATGGTTTAGGGCTTCGCCCTTTTCTACCATACATCTAGTTTTATTTTTGAAACATTGTGTGCACTACTATACTGCCAATGCTCTGGTGCTGCCACATAACCTGCTTCTACTGGATTTAACAAAACATATTCTACCTTCTGGCTGTACATCTCATGATTGCTCAATTGAACAGGGAAGCTAGTCTTTTGCCAAAACTGATACTTTTCATTCTGCTTTGTATAGTTGGAATGATAACCAAACATATACAACAACCATTCCTTGCGACTTTCGCCTTGTTCTTCTTCAATCATTTTGATAAGCTTCTTGGCGGTAAAAGCTTTCATGTCTCTCAAGACATCTGATAAATTACCTTCAAGCCTTCTTACGATCAAATGCACATGACTAGGCATGATGACAAATTCAAAAACTTCCAATCCTTTGTTTTTCTGACAATAAGCAAGACTTTCTAATATAACATCTGAGTATCTTGATCTTGTAAAAACGTCTATCCAGCCAACAAAGTAAAAGTGATGAAATAACAATCATCTGTATTTGCCTTCCGTAATTCCGACATCAATGCAAATTATACCTTTTTGTTGAATACAAAGGCGGGCAAAGCCCTAAAACATAGTAGTCACTCGGCAATAGCCGAGCGACTGTGGAATAATTTTCATTAGTCGCTCGGTTGCACCGAGTGACTAAAGTACACTAGGGTTTCGCCCTTTTTTACAGAATGCAAATTATATCTTTTTGTTGAATACAAAAGCGGGCAAAGCCCTAAAACATAGTCGTCACTCGGCAATAGCCGAGCGACTGTGGAAGAATATGGTTTAGGGCTTCGCCCTTTTTACCATACATCTAGTTTTATCTTTGAAACATTGTGTGCACTACTATACTGCCAATGCTCTGGTGCTGCCACATATCCTGCTTCTACTGGATTTAACAAAACATATTCTACCTTCAGGCTGTACATCTCATGATTGCTCAATTGAACTGGAAAGCTAGTCTTTTGCCAAAACTGATACTTTTCATTCTGCTTTGTATAGTTGGAATGATAACCAAACATTTACAACAACCATTCCTTGCGACTTTCGCCTTGTTCTTCTTCAATCATTTTGATAAGCTTCTTGGCGGTAAAAGCTTTCATGTCTCTCTCAAGACATCTGACAAATTACCTTCAAGCCTTCTCACGATCAAATGCACATGACTAGGCATGATGACAAATTCAAAAACTTCCAAACCTTTGTTTTTCTGACAATAAGCAAGACTTTCTAAAATAACATCTGAGTATCTTGATCTCGTAAAAACGTCTATCCAGCCAACAACTGTAAAAGTGATGAAATAACAATAATCTGTATTTGCCTTCCTTAATTCCGACATCAATGCAAATTATACCTTTTTCTTGAATACAAAGGCGGGCAAAGCCCTAAAACATAGTCGTCACTCGGCAATAGCCGAGCGACTGTGTAGGATAAGTAGTTGTTGGATATCCAATAGTTGGTGTACTTACATGACTTATAGTATCATTTTTTTTGCATCATCTTCCCAATCTGGTGCAAGTCTTAGCCCAGCGACTTGTGTCGTGTATAATTGAAGACTTCAGACTTCTGTAGAAATGTACTAAAGTCTGAAGACTTTAAAAATGACTGGCACAAGAGACACTTCGTTTAACTCTTGCGCCAGTTTCAAATTCAACTAAGCAAACTTCTCAGCACCTAACACTGCTTTCGAAATCCCATCCATTTTTTTGCCACCTGCCGTAGCGAAGAAAGGTTGCCCGCCTCCACCACCGTCTATTTCCTTGGCTAGTTCACGAACTATATTAGTTGCATTCAGGCCTTTGGTCGAAACCAAGTTGTCGGAAAGCATCACAGCCAATTGAGGTTTCTCGTTGATAATAGAACCCAAGACACAAAATAGGTTTTCAGGATATTTGGTGCGCAACTGGAAAGCCAAAGTCTTCAACGAATCAGCATTTGGTACGTTTACGGTTTCAGCAAGGAAATGCAAGCCGTTCTTTTCCTGTACTTTATCAAATAGTTGCTCGCGAAGCTTGTTCAAACTTTCTGCCTCGTATTCTTCCAAAGCCTTTGCCAATGTGTTGCGTTCGTCTAGCAATTCTTGGATCGACTTAAGAATGTCTTTTGATGTTTTGAGCAGTTCGCTCGCTTTGTCTAGTGTTTCGGCTTTGCTGTTCAGGTATTCCAATGCTTTGGCAGAAGTCACAGCTTCAATCCTACGTACACCAGCTGCCACCGAACTTTCAGAAACGATTTTAAACAAACCAATCTCCGAAGTATTTTGTACATGCGTACCTCCGCAAAGTTCCATCGAGAAGTTCGGGTCGAACGTAATCATCCGCACTTTGTCGCCATATTTCTCACCAAATAGGGCAGTAGCACCTCTTTTGATCGCCTCGGCAATCGGCAAGTTGCGTTCTTCACCTAGTTTGATTCCTTCTTGGATTTTCTCATTGACAATTGTTTCCACTTTTGCCATCTCCTCGTCTGTCACTTTTGCAAAGTGTGCAAAGTCGAAACGAAGCAAGTTTTCATTTACCAAAGAACCTTTTTGTTGTACATGGTTACCCAATACTTGTCGCAAAGCTGCTTGCAACAAGTGCGTTGCCGAGTGGTGACTAGTAGTCAATTTCCTTTTTGCTCCATTCACCACACAATTGAACACCAAATCGGTATCAGCAGGAAGCTTGTCGGTAAGGATGTATAAAAGATCGTTTTCTTTTTTTGTGTCCAACACAAATATGCGCTCGTTGGCCGTTTCGATATAGCCTTGGTCGCCCACTTGTCCACCGCTTTCGGCATAGAAAGGCGTGTTATCCAACACGATTTGGTAGAACTCCTTATTTTTCTCTTTTACTTTACGGTACTTAACAATTTGAGAAGTTGTATTCAATGTGTCGTAACCATAGAAAACAGCTTCATCATCATTAATCGAAATCCAGTCGCCAGTTTCTACATTTGCTGCATTTCTAGAGCGATTTTTTTGTTCCAACATCAAGGCATCGAAACCCTTTTCGTCAACAGAAAAGCCATTTTCTCTTGCAATTAAAGCTGAAAGGTCGAAAGGAAAACCATGTCTATCATAAAGTGTGAATAAAGCTTCGCCACTTAGAATTTTTTCTTTCGAATTTTCAACTCCCAATTTAATCTCTATTGGATTTGATTCCATATTCAAATTGAGAAGCTGTATACCTTCTTCCAGCGTACGCAAGAATGAAATCTCTTCTTCTTGAACAACTCTAGTCACAAAGTCTTTTTGCAAATACAATTCGTTGAAAACGCCTTTGAACTGGTCGGCCAAAAGTGCCACCAATTTGTAGAAGAAAGGTTCTTTCATGTCCAAGAACGTGAAAGAATAGCGAACTGCTCTGCGCAAGATTCTGCGAATTACATAACCAGCTTTGTTGTTGGAAGGTAATTGTCCATCGCCAATAGCAAACGACACGGCACGGATATGGTCGACCAATACACGCATTGCTACGTCCACTTTCTCATCTACTCCGTATTTTTTGCCCGAATGCGCTTCGATGAAATTAATCATCGGCATGAAAACATCAGTATCGTAGTTGGAAGTCTTTCCTTGGATTACACGCACCAAACGCTCAAAACCCATGCCTGTATCAACATGCTTGGCAGGTAGTTTTTCTAATGTTCCGTCCGCTTTCCGATTGAATTCCATAAAAACGTTATTCCAAATTTCAACCACTTG
>JAYVIX010000018.1:0-4004 GCA_043769845.1 Cytophagales bacterium | reverse complement strand
ATTTTTTGTAATTTTACTAATTTAGTTAAAAATTAAACTGAATAATAGCAAATTAAAAAGTATTGCAATACAAAAAATACTGCATTATCATTGTAGATTCTGAATAAGACGCTTTTATACATCAATACATTTATAGAATTTCTTTTAATTGAAATTAACTTAAGCATACTTAATGAAAAAAATCATCACTATTGTTTGCCTGCTATTCTATACGTTCCAAAGTTTTGCACAATGCGACAAGGCTGATTACACGGTTTCCAGCACTACATGTAAAGATCAAAATATCACCTTCACCAACACTTCCCTCAATGTAGCAGACGGAAGTATCTACGAATGGGATTTCAAAGATGGTTCGGCCAAGGCGACTACCCAAAATGTAACACACACTTTTAGCAATACAGGCACGTTTCAAGTAGAATTGACCCGAACTTGCCCCAACAATCAAAAAGAAACAAAAACTATCTCGGTGACGGTCAACCCGAAACCTACGCCCAACAATTTTACAAATAGTGCCGCTGGATGTTCGGAAAATGCGGTATCGTTTTTCACCACAAGTCCTGCCGTTGGGATGAAATATGCTTGGAATTTTGGCGACCCTAGCAGTGCTTCTAACACCAGCAACGCAAGAGATACGTCTCATATTTTCGAAGCTTATGGTATTGGAAATAAATCACATACCGTAACTCTTACCACTACTGATGCCAAAGGATGTTTTGCGAGTACAAGCAATTCAGTCTCGGTAAAGGAACGACCAGATTTAGATGTTTTCGAAACAAACAGCTTCAAAACATGTATTGCCAACTTGGCCGATGGAGTATCGGGCAAGATCGAACTTTTCAACATGACGACTAGCCCGAGCAAAGCCAGCGTGACCCAATACCGTATCAATTGGGGCGATGGAAGCGGTATAGAAACCAAAACGAATGCCACTTTCGACAATATCTCTGGAATCACACACACTTATACCACACTGAACAGATTTCCCATCACGCTAGAAGCAGATGGATCTAATGGCTGTAAAACAACCAATAAATACTTTTATCTAGTAGATGCTAACCCTGTTGCCAACTTGGACGGTCCTCCTGCTGGAGCGAACGTTGGTTGTGGTCCATTAACGGTTTCGTTCACTAACAAATCGAGTAACGTTTCGAGTACCACCAAATTCTTTTTCACCCCAGGCGATGGCACACCACCCATCCAATTGGCCACTGGCGTGACGGGAAACACGATCACTTATACCTATTTTACTTCCTGTTTAAATGGCGTTATTCAATCGCTTACTGCCAAACTAAAAGCTGAAAATGAGTGTGATAGCGCCACTTCTACTTGGTCACCCATTCGAATTTTTCCTCAACCTGTTGCCAAGTTTGTGGCCACAAAACCTTATTGCAAAGGTTCCCCGATCACGTTCACGAACAACTCGATTCCTAACAGATGTGCTGCCAATGGCAATACGAAATATACATGGGATTTTGGAGATGGTACAAGTCCTGAAGTATTTCTCAATGTAGACAAAAACCTCAGTCCGCAGCAAACTCTCACCCATACCTATGCCGATACTGGCACCTATATTGTCGTTTTAAAAGCTGAAAACAGTTCGACCAATGGTTGCGGTTTTACGCTTCACAAAGACACCATTAAAGTTTCGGAACGCCCAACGGCCGATTTTACACCTTCTATTGAAACTGGTTGCGCTCCGCTGAAAGTACTTTTTACGAACAAATCGAAGGGAATCAATGTCGGCTACAATTGGTCGGTGAGCCCAAGTACTGGCACTACTTTTGTAAACGGTACTTTATCTAGTTCATTAAACCCCGAAATTCAGTTTGCCAATGAAGGCACTTTTGTAGTGACTTTAATAGCTACTACGCCTTGCGGAACCGATACCCACAAGGATACGATCACTGTAAAAACGAAACCATCTGTTGCATTCCCTGCAGCACCAGCGGCACAGTGTTTTCCAGCCACGTTTACAGAATCTTCTTTCCTACCGACTATCAAAAATGGTGGCGGAACTATTTCCAATCACTTATGGAATTTCTCGGGCGGAACGAGTGCAAACACCAACACTGCCAATCCAGGCGATGTCACATTTAGCACTTCGGCCTTGTATCCAATCATTGTTTCTATCACAAATGAATGCGGTACAAGCAAAGACACCGCCAAAACATTTTTCAATGTAGGAACTCCTCCCGTTGCTAATGCAGGAAAAGACACCGCCATTTGTTCGGGCAATGCGGCTCAGTTGGGCGAGGGAAGCAAAGTAGGATTTGCCTACGAATGGTCGCCAGCTACTGGCCTGAATAGTACGATCATTTCGAACCCAACGACCACACTCACCAATGCTGGGGCGGTAGCCACCACCACATCTTACACCGTGAAAGTAACGGCCAACGGTTGCAGCAGTACTAAAACAGTGAAAGTGCAAGTGAATCCATTCCCTACCGTTAGTGCAGGTAATGACTCTTCGATGTGTAAAACTGACACGACATTTCAGCTCTTAGGCGCAACACCCGCTGGAGGAACATGGACTACCACCGCATTCCTAGATGCATCTGGAAAATTCAACACAACAGGTTTGGCAGCAAACGTTTACACAGCCGAATACACTTTCAAAGATGCCCTCACAAAATGCCAAGCCATCAAAACGAAGAAATTAACAATCAATCCTTTGCCGATCGTAGAAGCGGGAACAAACAAAGTATTTTGTAATACCGATTCGGTTGAAACCTTGACAGGGTTTTCGCCTTTGATAGGAACATGGTCGGGACTAGGCGTAACTGCCTCTGGCGATTTCACTCCGTCTGCAGTCGGAATAAAAACAGGTCATAAATTATTCTACAAAGTGGTAGACGTCAATACCTGTACTGCCATTGATTCACTACTAATAAATGTGACAGCTCCCTCGTCAGTAGCAATGGGACTTGACGAAAAGAAATGCTTGAATAATAATTCATTTATTTTGGCAAATCCAAATCCCACTGGTGGAACTTGGAAGACTACTCCATTCTTGACTTCTGCGGGAAATTTCGATCTCAAAATCGCAGGATCAGATACTTTCACGGTGGAGTACACTTCGCCAGGAACGGCTTCTTGCCAAGCGAAAGGAACGAAAAAAATCATCATTCACGATACGCTTTCGGTGGAAGCTGGCGCAGATCAAGATGTTTGTTTGAATGAAGACAAATTTAAGCTCACAGGATTCAGTCCTGCTGGCGGAACTTGGTCGTCTACACCTGCCACATTTGTATCAGGAAACGAATTCGATCCTGCGAAAGCAGGGGCTGCTGTTGCTGACGTCATTGTAAACCTGACTTATAAAGTAACGGATGTCATCACCACTTGTTCGTCCAAAGACATCAAAACAATCACGATCAAACCAGTTCCAATTGTTGATTTGACTGGCGTTGCGAGTAGTTTTTGTACCAAAGACACTACTTTTGATCTCGGAGCTTTGCCAACTTCTGGCACATGGACGGGAGCAGGAATTGTCGGCAACAAATTCAATCCAAAAACGGCTGGCGTAGGTTCGCACAAACTGAAATACAAAGTCGCAACCGGCAATTGTTCGGACGAAGACAGTGTAACAGTCACGATTACTCCATTGGTAAAACCAACTGCTGGTTCCGATTTCGACATTTGTATAGATGCAGCGATTAAAACACTGTCAGGTTTCAGTCCAGCTAGCGGCACTTGGTTGGGCGCAGGAATGACAAGCAATACTTTCAATCCAGCAGTTGCTGGTGTTGATACGTTCGACTTAGTTTACCAAACAGGAATCGGTACTTGTAGAGCCACCGACACACTGAAAGCGGCCGTGAATCCATTGCCAGTTCTCTCGGTAGGCACTGCCACACAAGGCGTTTGCGAAGGCGCGCCAGCTTTTAATCTGACAGGGTGGAGTCCAACTACAGGCGGTACTTTTGCTTGGACTGGAACTGGAATCACCAATGCTACTTTGGCCACTTTCGACCCTGTAGTGGCAGGATCAGGTTCGTTTTTAC
>JAYVIX010000017.1:0-11996 GCA_043769845.1 Cytophagales bacterium | reverse complement strand
ATAAAACTCTTAAAAACTTCCACTCTTGAAAATAGCCATGCACATGGAAAAGCTGTATTGCTATCATTTTTTATCTATAACGACATGACTGATTTTGGTGCAGCAAAACTATATCTGTCAGAAGCCCACTCAATTTACAAATATGCTTGTGGACAAGGAAATACGTTTTTTGATGAATACACTTTTGCGCATGGTTACCATCTTTATTCGATGGAACAATACAAAGAAGCATTGAATGAAGTAGACCTGACTCTTGCTAGCCAAAAAAGGCTTTATGGCTCAAATACAATCCTACTAGCTCAAACTTTCAATTTAAAAGGAAACATCTACGAAAAAGAGGCTGACACAAAACGAGCTAGAATTTTTCTTGATTCCTCTTTGGTGATCTATACCTCCATTGTAAACGATTTGGACCATCCTTTATATGGCAAGTTGTTCAACGACATTGGATTAGTGGAACAAAAAAAAGAGGCAATTCCCGTTTCCATTGAATCATATAAAGAGTCATTACGAATATTTGAAAAACTATATGGCTTTGTACATCCAGACATTTCAATTGGCTACACGAATGTGGCTTCTTTGTATCGCGATATAAAATATTATCCAAAGGCATTTCAGCAAGTTCAAAAAGCGTTGATGGCCAATTGTATCAACTATACTGATACTAGCATTTTCTCAAACCCAGAAAATAATATTTCATTATCTGATTTTCTACTTTTAAAAACCTCGGTATTAAAATGCAGACTGCTGCAAGAATGGGCAGATTCACTTTCAAAGAATGGCAATGAGCCTATAGCATTGCAATACAATAAAGCCGCAATTGAAAATTATTTCTTTTGTTTGAGAATTATAAATCGACTAAGAAGTAGTTATGTCAGCGAAGAATCAAAAGTGTATTTGACCGAAAAAGTATCTTTCATTTATGAAGATGGTATTTCGATTTGTAGGCTAATCAACAAAAAAACGAATGACGAATCGTATATCGACAAGGCCTTTGCTTTTTCTGAAAAAAGTAAAGCAGGCTTGTTACTTTCCTCGATCATTGAATCAAATGCAAAAAAAGTAGCAGGACTGCCTGATTCACTTCTACTAACTGAGAAAAAAATAATTTCAACAATTGGCCAACTCGACAAGGATCTTTTTAAAGAATTAAAAAAAGGAAATAAAGCGGATCAGGAAAAAGTTGATCAATTGAAAAAACAATTATTTGAAGAGAAAGAAAAACAAATTTCCTTTTTGAAAAATATTGAAAGCAACTTTCCAAAGTATTTCCAATTGAAGTACGACAATGGGCTTGTCTCAATTAAAGAAGTTCAAGAAAAATTGTTAGATGAAACAAATAACGAATTGTTTGTCGAGTATTTCGTGGGAAAAGACAGTATTTATATCTTCTGTATTACAAAGCATGATTATAAGATAGTGACAGTAAAAAAAGATGCAAAACTCAGTCGGAATATTAAAGGACTCACAAATTCGATTTGGTACAACGATGGTTCTATTTTTGCAGAATGTTCTTCGATGATCTATGATCAGCTTTTAAAACCAATCAAAGACCAATTAAAGCGAAAAAATATTATTGTAGTGTCGGATATTGCATTCATAGGTTTGCCCCTCCAAACACTTATAAATACGCACAATTTACCCAAGATGATGGAACATATTGCGAAAGGTAATTACCGAAAACTTCCTTTTGCAATATATAAAAACGCCATTAGCTACGAACTCTCTGCTTCTGTTGCTATTCAAAATACCACACCAGGATTTCATCAGTTGAAACATCATCGAAATGATCATCGTTTGTTTGTTCTAGCACCAGTATTCGATCCTAAGAATGAATGGGGATATATAGCCGAATCGAAACATGAAATTTTGCCAACACTAGAACTGGATACTCTAAAATGCAGGTATTTTACTACAAAAACACATTGTTCGCAATTGCCTGGTACTGAACAAGAAGCATTAGGTTTGGTGAAGGTATTCAAAAGAAAGAACATGCCAGCACGTGGTTTTTTTGGAAATTATGCCCAAAAAAAGCTAATTACTTCTAAAACATTGAGCTACTATAACTACATTCATTTTGCGACTCATGGAGAAATGAATTTGAACAATGCTGAACTTTCAGGATTGTACCTAAACGATGCAGACAGTACAAGTATTGACGGATTATACCATATCGGCAATGTTTACAACTTAGAACTAAAAGCGAACATGGTTACCCTAAGTACTTGCGAAAGTGGATTGGGGAAAATAATAAATGGCGAAGGAATTATGGGTTTTACAAGGGCATTTACCTATGCTGGAGCAGAATCTATTATGGTTTCACTTTGGAGTGTAAATGACCCTGCAACTTCAAAACTGATGAATCATTTTTATAAATATATCTTTAAGAAAAGATACAAAGGATCTGCACTTAAAAAAGCGCAAGTAAAAGTAGTTAGGAGAAAAAAAACACAAGCGCCATATTATTGGGCTCCTTTTGTTTTGTATGGCATTTAGATAGAAAGTTTTCGCTTCAAAAGATGCTTTTGTATCGAAAACAAAACGTCCAACTGTATTTTAGAAAAAATTATCACTTTTTTTGTTTTATCCTGAAACCTATTTAGCAGCCGATCAAGTAACGTTTACAAAAGATTATCCGAAAATAAATCGACTGTGGTCAAATTGGCGAAGGAGCTAAAATGAATTTTATTTTATTAAAATTTAGGCGCTTGATGAACATATTTATTTGTTTATTTTACAGCGTGACCATTTTTGAAATAGAACTATTGTGAGTATTGATTATAGATGACTTCACTATGAGCGAAGCCATCAGTTGTTTTTTGTAATTTGAGAGGGCATGAGAGCTAGAAATATCTATTTATTATTCACGTTTAGGAATGTTTGAATCGGATTTTAAAATTCAAACATTGCTTTAAAACAAATGAATAATTACCAATTTGAATGTTTTAGCTTGGTATTTTTCCACTAAAACCTAAAACCTAAGCCCTAAAACCCTGAATTCTTTCCAAAGCCAAGGATAAAAACCTACCTTTGTCGCGCATTTTAGCATACGCATGTCCAACGTCAAATATATCTTCGTAACGGGTGGTGTTACTTCCTCGTTAGGTAAAGGCATCATTGCCGCTTCACTCGCCAACTTATTGCAAGCTCGAGGCTTCTCTGTCACCATCCAAAAATTCGATCCTTATCTTAATATAGATCCTGGAACCCTGAATCCTTACGAACATGGCGAATGTTATGTCACAGAAGATGGTGCCGAAACCGATTTGGATTTAGGCCATTACGAACGTTTCTTGAACACGCCTACTTCACAAGGAAACAATATCACAACTGGTCGTATTTACAACAATGTGATTACTAGGGAACGCCAAGGAGCATTCCTCGGAAAAACGGTACAGGTAGTGCCGCATATCACGGATGAAATCAAACGCAATTTTTATCAGCTGGGCGAAACAGGCAAATACGACATCGTGATTACCGAAATCGGTGGTTGTGTGGGCGATATTGAATCACTTCCATTTATTGAAGCAGTGCGTCAGGCCGTTTGGGAACAAGGACACACCAATGCTTTGGTGATTCACCTTACTTTAGTTCCCTATCTGAAATCGGCAGGCGAACTAAAAACCAAACCTACCCAACATTCGGTGCGCGATCTTTCGCAAGAAGGAGTTTTGCCAGATATTTTGGTGTGTCGTACTGAACATCCTCTTCCGCAAGAACTTAGAAAAAAAATCGCTTTATTCTGCAACGTCCAAATCAACTCGGTGATTGAGGCGATGGACGCAGAAACGATCTATGACGTTCCGCTTTTGATGAAACGCGAAAAGTTGGACGAGCGTGTGATGACCAAATTGAAGCTGACTCCAAAACAAGAAATCAATCTTGAGCCTTGGAAAGCATTTTTGGGCAAACTGAAAAACCCAACTAGCGAAGTCAAAATCGGTTTAGTTGGAAAATATGTAGAGTTGAAAGATTCTTACAAATCAATTGCAGAGTCATTCATTCACGCAGGTGCGATGAACGAATGCAAAGTAAACTTGAGTTGGATCAAAGCCGAATCTTTGGCCGAAGGCGACATGACCGCTTTGCAAGGTTTGGATGCTGTTTTAGTAGCACCAGGTTTTGGCGAGCGCGGTTTCGAAGGCAAAATCAATGCCATCAAATTTGCGCGCGAAAACAAAGTGCCTTTTTTCGGAATTTGCCTTGGAATGCAGTGTGCGGTGGTCGAGTTTGCACGCAACGTGTTGAAACTTCCCGAAGCAACTTCTACCGAAATGAACCCGAACACGCCAGATCCTGTCATCAATATGATGGAAGATCAGAAACGAATCACCCAAATGGGTGGTACAATGCGTTTGGGAGCTTATCCTTGCCACATCAAAAAAGGCACCAAAGCATTCAATGTATATGGCAAAGCCGATATTTCAGAACGCCATCGCCATCGTTATGAGTTCAATAACGATTATTTACCTCGTTACGAAGAAGCCGGAATGATCGCTTCCGGCCTCAATCCAACTAGTGGTTTGGTGGAAATAATGGAGTTGAAAGACCATCCTTTCTTTATCGGCACGCAATACCATCCCGAACTGAAAAGTACGGTATTGAATCCGCATCCGCTTTTTGTCAAATTTGTAAAAGCCGCCATTGATTATTCTAAAGTATAGCGAACGCTATTAATTGTTAATTTCTAATTATTAATTATAAAAATGGATCGTAATTCCACCATAGGCTTAGTCCTTATCTCAGCCTTACTGTTTACTTATTTTGCCTTTTTTGCTCCGGACCCGAAGCAAATCGAACAGGAAAAAGCCGTTGAAGCGGCCAAAGTAGAAGCCATGAAACCTGTAGAAACTGCGCCAGTGGTTTTGCCAGATTCAGTTTTGGCTCAAACGATGGGAAGTCTTGCGGCACTTACTTCTGGCACAGCCAAAGAATATGTGCTTGAAAACAAAGATTTGAAAGTAGTGCTTTCTACAAAAGGTGGAAAGGTGGCCACTGTTTTGGCAAAAGAATACCAAACGTATGGCAAAGAAGCCGTTTATCTAATTGATGACCAGGCGACCCAAATTTCTTTGGAATTGCCATTGGCAAAAGGGAAAGCGGATTTGTATAGTTTCTATTTCAATTCGGTAAAAGAAGAAAAGATTGGCGATACTTCGAAAATCACTTTAACTGCCGAATTAGCACCAAACCAATACATTCAGCAAGTTTATACACTTGCGAAAGAAGGTTTCAAAGTGGGATATTCGATTAATTTTCAAGGAATTAGTGAGTTGAATGCTAGTCAGATGGCGACATTCACTTGGAAGCAAAAACTACGTAATTTTGAAAAAGATGCAGAACAAAATCGTCTGACTTGCAACGTCAACTATTATACTTCTGCTGGCGATTTCGACAAACTAAGCGAAACAAGCAAAGATGCCCAAACCAAAATCATTGAAGGACAAGTGAAATGGGTGGCTTTGAAACAGAAGTTTTTCAACACAGCTATCATTACCAATGGCAGTTTCAAAAATGTGGAAGTAGCAAGTTCGGTCGATCCGAATGATTTGGTTTTTGTGAAATATGTTTCTACCAAAATGGAGCTTCCTGCGACCAATGCAAGCTTCGATTATTATTTTGGCCCGAACCAATATCAAATTTGCAAAAGCGTCACAGAAGGATTTGAAGAAAACGTGTATTTGGGTTGGCCAGTTTTGAACAATCTGAACCGTTTTGTGACCGTTCCAATTTTCAATTTCTTGGAGCGTTTCCTGAGTAATTATGGTTTGATTATCTTCTTTTTGGTCTTGATTATCAAATTGGCCATGTTTCCGCTTTCGTACAAGTCGTATCTTTCGATGGCCAAGATTCGTGTTTTGAAGCCCGAATTGGACGAAATCAAAGCAAGGCATGGCGATGACATGCAAAAAGCACAAGCCGACCAAATGAAGCTGTACCAGTCGGTAGGTGTCAATCCAATTTCTGGTTGTGTGCCAGTATTGCTTACGATGCCGGTTCTTTTGGCGATATTCAACTTCTTTCCCAATTCGATCGAGCTGAGACAACAAGCATTCCTATGGGCAGATGACCTTTCGACCTATGACGTAATAGCGAGCTTGCCTTTCACCGTTCCTTTCTATGGCGACCATGTAAGTTTGTTCACCATTTTGATGACCATTTCTACTTTGGTCTATACTTGGTACAACAATCAAATGTCGGCAGCTAGCATGCAAGGGCCAATGATTGCGATGTCGTACGTGATGCCTGTGATTTTTATGTTTGTATTGAATTCGTTGCCAGCCGGTCTTAGCTATTACTATTTCATTTCAAACGTGATCACAATCGGTCAGCAATTATTGATCAAAAGTTTTGTGGACGAAGACAAAATTCGCCTTCAGCTGGACAATAACAAAGTAAAATTGGCCGCAGAACCAGCCAAGCAAAACCGTTTCATGAAACGTCTGGAAGATGCAATGAGACAACAAGAAGAATTGAAAAAGAAGAAAAAGTAGTTTTCTATTCTAATAAAACCAAAAAAGAAGCCCCGAAAAATTGGGGCTTCTTTTTTGGTTTTGTAGGAACTACATTTGGTATTTATTACCTTAATTGCAATGATATAGTAAATAATAAAGATGAAATCTATTCTAGTCATTCTACTTTCTATTGTTTTTTGCTCGGCAAATGCTCAAAAACTAGACTTAAAGCAGTTCTTATTAAAAGATAGTTTGCAGCAAGAAAACCTTAAATCATCAGCACAATTACGTGTCGAAACTAAAAAAATAAGTCTAGATAGTATTGTAGGAGCAGGCAAAAATAAAGTTGTGTATACTTATGATGAAAAGGGAAACAATACTTTATCTCTTTACTATGGTTGGGACACCGTTAGTAATCAATGGGTTCTAAAGGTAAAAGAAGAATATTCCTACAGCGCAAATAATGAAAAAACGCTTTCTGCTTCTTATCGTTGGAACAATACAACAAACAAGTGGGAAGGAAATTCTAAAGAGGAAAATAGTTATGATGTCTATGGGAACAGTATCTATTATGCTAAATATAATTGGGACACGATTAATGATAAGTGGGTAGCTGAACACAAGAACGAATACGTCTATGATGCCAAAGGAAATATGACATTTTATGCACAATCAAGCTGGAAAACTACTACTAACCAATGGCGAGGCACTATCAAACAAGAATATTCGTTTGATAATTTAGGAAATCAAACGGAGGAAATTTTTTACAAATGGGATGACGACATAAATGATTGGATAGAAAATTACAAATCAGAAACCCAATTTAATAATAAAGGCAAAGACACGTTGGAGATTGAATATCGTTGGGACAACAACAAATGGATTTATTCAACCAAAAGAGAATATGTATATGACAATAAAGATAGTTTAAACACTTCTTTCTCCTCATTTTGGAATAAGGAAAACAATGAATGGTATTACGATAAAAAAACGGAATACAGTTACAATTCAATTGGGAAAATAGAGAAGTACCAATATTCTTTTTGGGATAGCTTTAATAATATTTGGGGCTCTCCATCATCCAAAACCGAATATATCTATGATGTAAATGGTAGACAAATATTATATATTGATTACGGATGGGACGATGAAAAGGAAGAATGGAGAGGTTTTGGCAATAAAATTGAAAATAGCTACGACAAAAATGGAAATGCGATTCTTACCATCAGTTACAATTGGAATTATACTGAACAAAAATGGGTTGGTTCTACAAAAGTAGAATCAAAATTTGATAGTAACAGTAAAGAAATATTGTCAAGTTATTACAAATGGGATAATGCTTTAGGGGAATGGATAGGTTCATCCAAAATGGAAAGTACATATAATTCAGCAGGAAATGTTACATACTCTCTGTCATACAAATGGGACAATAATACCAGTCAATGGACTTATAAATCAATGGATAAAATTGATTTTGATTCGCTACAGAATGAAACAGCAAATGAGTATTATGATTGGAATGATTCTACTAATGCATGGCAAGGTAACTCTAAATCAGAATATGAATATGATACTTCTATTTTATCAAACAGCTTAGCTACTCCTTTGCCTTTTAAATATAAATTGATAAAAGTCATGCTTTATTCTTGGGAAAACGGAGCTTGGGACTCAGGAACAAACTATACTCTTTACTATTCCGATCAACCTACAGGTATTCTTAAAGATCAACATCTGAGTTCGGAGATCGGTCTATATCCTAATCCTTGCAAAGACTTCATTATTTTTAAAGGTTTAGAAAACTTATATGATAGTTATGAAATACTAAACCTCTCAGGATTAGTTGTGTCAAGCAATAAAGGACAATTTCAAAAAATAGAAACGAGTAATCTCTCTTCTGGAAGCTACGTTCTGAAACTACAGAATGAGCTAGAAACTCGAATATTCAAATTTATCAAAGAATAGATTTAAAGTCATTTACCATGGCAACTGTTGTGTAAATTCCACCCAAATCCATTAACATTCGAATTTTCTCCATCTGCAAAAATCTGCGATTCTCAGTTTTTTGCCGTACATCAAAACTCCTGCACGGTATACTTTCGAAGCCACAAAAGCCGCCAGAAAAAAAGTAGCAATTAGGATACTCATTGAAAGTAAAAGTTCCACCATTGGAACGCCCATCGGGAGGCGCAAGAGCATGGTGGTGGGCGAGGTGAGCGGAAAAAGAGACAGAAAATGCACCAAATTACTGTCGGGATTGTCGCCAATGTATTGCAAAAGCATGACGGGGATAGCTAATGGAAGTGAGAAAGGCATGGCCATTTGTTGGGCGTCTGTTTCGGAACCAACAGACACGCCCACGATGGCAAACAAGGCACTGAAAAGCAAATAGCCAAACACAAAATAAAAGACAAAACCTGCGAATAAAAGGCCAAAATCGAGAGTAGAGAAGGCATTCAGAAGCGAATTCATTTCGAGACTTTGTTTCATATCGTTGGAATAACGCAAGGTTTGCTCGAGTTGGGCGTCCGAAAATCGTTCGAGTTTGAACCACTTGTGTACCGAAAATGAAATAATACCAGCCATCGAAAACCAAGCAAACATTTGCAGAAAGGCCACCGAAGCGATGCCGATGATTTTGCCTGTAATAAAATTCATTGGTTTGATAGATGTGAGAATAAGCTCGGAAATACGGTTTTGTTTTTCCTCGACAATGCCGCGCAACACCATGTTGGCATATTGGTTGATGAATACAATGATTAGGATTGCGCCAAACAGTCCCATCACAAAACCAATTGTTTGGTCGGGTGCGCCAGCGTTTTCGGCAGGGAAATTAGCCGTTTTGAAAGCAATTTTCGGAATAGAAATAGCCGTTTTAGATTCGATTTCATATTCGGTAATGCGGTCTTTGAGCACATATTTTAGCAATGATGGGTCTTTGGCATCAATCATGGAAGATTGAAAAAACTGATTTTTCCAGCCGCTACTGTCTTTTGTGATCCATAAAAAACCATCGAAATTGGCCGCTTTTTGTTTGCAATCTGCCAAGTTTCCTGCCGTTTCTACAAAAGAAATAGTAGGATCGGAATACAGATATTCGCTCAGTAAACTACTATCGTCTAAATATAGAATCTGGCTAGCTGTTTCTTTTTTCATCGAAAGCCCAATCGGGACGATCATCGAGAGCAAGAAAAAAATAGGACCGAGAAGCATCAGAATCCAGAACGCTTTTTGTCTGATTCGTTGAAGAAATTCTCGTTGAGCAATGATGAAAATGGGATGCATGAGTGTTTAATTAATAGTTAATAATTAACAATTAATAGTTAGCGATCTGATCGCTGATAGTTGATCGCTGAACTCTGATTGCATGGCTGCATTTATATGAATTATTTTTCCTGTTATTGGATGCGTAAAATGAAGCAAATTGGCGTGCAAAAGCATCGTATTTAAACCTAATTTCTCTTCGAACATTTTATTGTGATGGCGTTCTCCATGTACTTTGTCGCCAATGATGTAGTGTCTAATCGAGGCCATGTGTCTGCGTATTTGGTGCATTCGGCCGGTTTTGGGCATTACTTGCACGAGCGAATAACGACTTGTAGGATAGCGACTTACCTCAATTGGGATTTCAAAAGTTTGAAGGCGTTTGTAGCGTGTGAAGGCTTCTTGCAGTGTTCCGTTTTCTTTAGCCAGCGGTTTGTCTATTTCACCTTCTTCGGCAATAATACCACGCACTAGGGTGATGTATTCTTTTTCAAACTCCTGATTTTCAAACATTTTCATGGCTAGTTTGCCTGCTTCTTTATTCAAAGCAAACAGCAAAACGCCCGAAGTTTTCCGATCCAAACGGTGGCATGGCGTGACCCAAACTCCCAATTGTTCTTTCAGAATTTGAAGTGCAAAATGTTCTTTTTCCTCCGAAATATGGGTGCGATGAACGAGCAAATTATGTGGTTTGTTGATGGCTACAAACCATTCGTCTTGAAAAAGAATCGGAAGTTCAGTCATTAGAATCTGCTTTCTAGTAGTTGATGAAGAGTCATGTTTTATTGCCAAATGTTTTAGAAAGAGCTCTGAAAAGGGAAAGAAAGGTCTTTTTGGACATTCTCTTTCTTGAAGCAATCTAAATCGGTATTCTAAAAAATCGCAGGAAGTAAATCGCTGTTTTCTTCGATTCTTAGCATTCTCTTATCAACATTGAATGTTATTTCATACATGTATTTGGGCTTTAGATCCGTTTGTGAAGGTAATAAATTAGTTTTTTATTCAACCATTGCTTTTAAACCTAGACAGGTGCAGGTTTTGAACCAATCGCAGTTTGATTCTTCCTCAAAACAAAGCCACATTGAAGCTAGACGCAACAGTAAACGCGAAAATTATGAGTCATTTAGAAAATAAATAATTTTTTCTTCCTTATTTGTCAGGAACAAGGAACAAGAACTGTTTTCGTCTATTCTCAAAATAAACTTTATAAAGATGGACTACAAGGGCATGGCAATTGGCTCGCTGAAAACGGCAGTCGTGGTGGGAACGATGCTCGTTTTTTTGAATAGATACGAAGAAATATTTAGCGGACAAATTACGTTAGAAGTGATACCTAAATGGTCGCTTAATTATCTGATGCCATTCGCGGTTTCTTTTTATTCAAGATACATGGCTTTGAAAAAAGCCATTAACAGTTAATCATCATGGAAACGAATTCAAAATATTGGCATTTGCGCAATCACAATATGTTCAGTCAGTTAAATGAGGAAGAGATTGGGAATCTGTGCATTATCTCGGCATACAAAAAGGCCAAGAAGAGCGAAATTATTTACTTCAGCAATCAAGATTTGGACAGGCTCTATATTTTGAAACAAGGCCGAATAAAGATTGCCTACTATGACGAAAATGACACCGAAGTGATTTCGGAAATATTGATGGAAGGCGATATTTTTGGGGAGGTTTCGTTGGAGAAATCGAAAAGCGAAAGTCATGAATTTGCGCAAGCAATGACAGACGAAGTGTCGTTGTGTTCGTTCTCGCTCGAAAATTTCAAAGAACTTTTGCGTCAAAAACCTGATTTGGCTATTACTTACAGTCAAAAAATTGGCGAGAAACTTCGCCACATCAGTACCAAATATTCTGATCTTCTTTTCAAAGATGTAAAAGAACGAGTACGAACTTTTTTCAAACGCAATGCCAAATACGAAGGTAAATGGGACGGTAAAAAAGTGGAACTGAACATGTATCTGACCCATCAAGACATTGCCAATTACATCGCTTCAAGCCGACAATCAGTTTCCACCATCATTGGCGAACTAGAAAAAGAAGGTAAAATAATCTATAAAGGTAGACGGACAGTGATTATACCAGATATTGATTTATTGTAGGTTTTGTCGGGATGCTGACAATATAGAAGTTTGTGATCCAGCATCTTTGTGAAAATTGATAGCAATGAAGTGGATCATTTATCTTAGTATTTTACTTGTCAGTAGTAATGTTCATGCACAGCAAGCTAATCCAGATCTTGCTTTCCGCACGAAAAATTTCAACATAGAGAAA
>JAYVIX010000016.1:0-16391 GCA_043769845.1 Cytophagales bacterium | reverse complement strand
GCCTCAATTGGATGTAACGGAAAAGCTCAATGCTACCTTGGATTCCGTTTATGTTCGAAATTTGAATCTGAAATTTGCTCAAGGATATAGGGTGCAGGTATTTTCGGGAACTGATAGGGCTGCAATGAATCTTGCCAAACAAAAAATTTATAAACTTTTGCCCGAGGCAGAACTGTATACCATTTTCAAACAACCAGAATACCGAATTTCGTTTGGCGATTTTATAGATAAAACGCATGCATACAATTACTTAGTTAAAATAAACAAATCAATACCTGAAGCATTGATTGTACAAGAGCAGATCAATATTCGTACAAAACGAAAATAATGGTGGCATTTAATCCTTGTTTTTTATTGTTTATTCAATACTTAGAACTTATTTAGTATTCAATTTTGTTTACTTTTGAGCACCATAACAAATTAAAACTAGTCTAATAAATTACACAATGAAAAAAGGTATTTTAACTTCCATTTTCTCTCTAGGATTCGCTTTTGCATTTGCTCAAGGCGTTATCACTTTCGAAACAACCACACACGAATTTGGCGATGTAAAAGAAACAGGTGGGCCAATTGCACATGAGTTCAAATTCAAAAACACAGGAGATCAACCAATTATTATTAGCAATGTGCAGGCTTCGTGCGGATGTACGACTCCTGATTGGACAAAGACTCCAGTAGCACCAGGTCAAACAGGCTTGATTAAAGCACAATACAATCCGCTTGGGCGTCCAGGTCAGTTCAATAAATCATTGACGATCAGTTCTAATTCAGTCGAAGCTTCTACCGTGATTTTTATCAAAGGAAACGTTGTGCCAGACGCTACACCAGCTGTTGGCGAAGTTGCACCAGTAGTAGCTCCTGCAGGAACACCTAGCGTAAAAGCAACAGAAACTCCTGCTAAAAAAACACCAGCAAAGAAACCTGTTTCAAAAGGAGCTAAAAAACCAGCACAGAAAAAGGCCGCTCCTGCAGCTACCAAATAATTCTCGCTGAGAAAATTAAATAAAAAGGGGCTTTTTGCCCCTTTTTTTGTTTGTTACTAGTTCTGATAGTCGTTATTTTGTGGCTTATTGAAGTACATTGATACCAAACATCTATTTCGTTTATATTAGTATTTGTCTTTTGTGTATTGGCATTTATTTGCTCATTACCAGAACAAATGCCGTGATGGCACTAATGGGCATTGAACTCATGTTTAACGCTGCTAATCTCAATTTTGTCGCTTTTAGCCAAAACGATCCCAGCAAACAGGGTTGGTTTTTTAGCCTTTTTCTGTTTGTGATTGTGGCTTGCGAAAGTGTGATTGCATTGGCCATTTTTTATCTTTTGACAAAACAAACAGGTGATCCTGAATTGGATAAGGCCGATACAATGAAAGGATAATGCAAAATATGACGGTAAATTCTACTTCCGAAACCATGCTCGTCCAGATGGCCTTGGTTTTGTTTCCTGTGTTTCTTTTTTTGTCGGCAATCGTTCTCTTCGTTTTTAGACGTAGTGGCGAAAGAATCGCAAATACGCAGCTGGTTCTTTTATCAGCTTGTAGTACTATTTTTGCTTTATTTTTAGTTTATACAGGATTAAAATATCAACCATTATTTACAATTAAATGGTTTGATTTTGGCAAGCCCATTTTATTCACTTTTGGGCTCGATTTCCAAGGAAGTTTGATGCTCGTTTTAGTGGCATTTATAACGTTGTTGGTTATTTTTTATTCAACTGCTTATATGAAAGGAGAGCAAGGCTACTCGCGCTACTTTGCTAGCTTGTTTGTATTTGCCGCTTCGATGATAGGTATCGTATTGTCTTTCAATCTATTACTGACATTTGTTTTTTGGGAATTGGTAGGTTTCTGTTCCTATTTATTGATCAATTTTTGGTACAAAAAACCTTCGGCCAATCAAGCTGCACGTAAAGCATTCATTGCCAATAGGATAGGGGACTTAGGTTTTATGATGGGTTTAGGCTTGCTTTATGCCGAATATGGTACGCTCGAAATCAATGAAATTGCTATTGCGATCAAAGGAGGACAGTTAAACGAAACCAGATTGTTTTGGGCTGGATTAGGCATTTTTATGGGTTGTGTAGGCAAATCGGCACAATTTCCTTTATTGGTTTGGTTGCCCGATGCGATGCAGGCCCCCACGCCCGTTTCGGCATTGTTGCATGCGGCTACCATGGTGGCTGCGGGAGTGTTTTTGTTGGCTCGTATACTTCCCATTCTTTCGCCAGACGTGCTTACTGTCATGGCCTATGTGGGAGCAATTACTTCTGTAGTTGGAGCGTTTTCGGCTGCTAGCCAAACCGATATAAAGAAAATACTGGCCTATTCCACCGTTTCGCAATTGGGGTACATGGTGGCTGCATTGGGAACACATTCCTATTTTGCGCCCTTGTTTCACCTTTTTACCCATGCCATGTTCAAGGCCTGTTTGTTTCTATGTGCAGGATCCATTATTCATGCAATGGCGCATCTAAAAAATCATACTAAACTGGATTTTGACCCACAAGACATCCGTTTGATGGGCGGATTACGCAAACGAATGCCACTCACATTTGTCGCTTTTATGCTCGCGGCATTCGCAAGTGCTGGGATTCCGATGAGTGCCGGATTTCTTTCAAAAGACGAAATATTGGCTGCGGTTTGCTCATGGGCTGCTATTCAAGAAAATCCGATTCATTTTGTATTGCCCGTCCTGATTTTCAGTACTTCCTTGATGACGGCATTTTATACAGGACGCATGTTCTTTTTGGTATTTTTTGGAGGCTTTCGATTGGGAAAATTCTACCACGAACTCAAAGGTTTTTCGTCTTATTTGCACGAAGCTCCTAAACCGATGTTAATTGCCTGTTTGGTTTTGACTCCTTTTTGCCTGTTTATCCTTTTCAGCGTCAACCCGATTGATCCTGACATGAGTTGGTTGACTCATTATCTGAAACAGCCACATTCTGTATTTGCCTCAGAATCAATGTTTCAAAGTCGATTGATACACAAGCAAGAAGAACTCCACTATTGGGTTATTTCATTTTCAGTAGTAGTGCTTTCGATTGGTTTCGGGCTGGCTTATGTGTTGTATGGAATAAAAACTCGTTTCAA
This sequence comes from Cytophagales bacterium, assembly GCA_043769845.1. Taxonomy (GTDB): domain Bacteria; phylum Bacteroidota; class Bacteroidia; order Cytophagales; family UBA9547; genus UBA9547. The sequence continues at coordinate 13,294 of JAYVIX010000016.1, read as the reverse complement.
AAAAGAATTTATCTCCCATCCAGCTAATACCGAAATGGGCTTACTTACAAGCATCTCTTACAATGGGCTTTATTTAAATAAATTATATGAATTAATATTAATTAAACCATTTGAGCAATTGTCTTTTGTTTTAGCAAAATTTGATCGGAAAACAATTGATGCTTCTATTGACAAATCGGTCATGTTGTTTGTTACCTTTTCGCATTGTGCGGCTTGGTTTGATAAGTTTATAGTGGATGGCTTTGTGAGCCTGCTTATTTGGGCGATTGAGTTTTCTGGCAGACAATTGAAAGTGATTCAGAATGGCAAAGTGCAATCATATTTATTGCTCGCTTTCTGTTCCCTTGTTGCGATCGTAATTTGGGCATTTATTTGATTCCGAAATGCTTATTTCGGAATCATGGTTTTGAATAGATTGGACGTTGCTTTTGAAAGTATTTTTCCGTCCTGATTGACAATCACACAATCAATATTGACGATATGTTTTCCTTCACGGTTTATTTTGGAAGTAGCCGTAATAATGTCGCCCACTTTAGCACTCGACAGATAATCAATTGAAAGATTGACGGTTGCGAAAAATGAATCGTGGCCTAAACTCGCAACAGTCATTCCCATGACATCGTCCATGATTGCGGCTGTGGCACCACCATGCAAAATGTGGGCAGGATTTGTCATCTCTTTTCTGACGGTAAATTCGATCGTCAAAGACCCTATTTCTACCGCTCGTACAGTTCCTTTTAGCCAACTTCCAAATGGCGAAGGACTATCTGAAAGTTCTTTACCAATGTGATCTTTCAAACGTTGTAATACTACATTTTCCATTTATCAAAAAGATGTTCAGTGTAAAACTAAACATCTTTTACTTGCCATAAAACTATAATATGACTAAATAATAATTACTCTTTTGCCCAATTGAACCTGTCATTAGGCGAGAATTTCCATGGAGCTTGATTGTTTTCGAGGTTTGCAAACATCGCATTCCAGCTATCGGGTGCTTTGGCTTCTTCCATAACACGGTAGCGTCTCAGTTGCACAATGATATCTAGTGGGTCGATGTTCACAGGGCAAGCGTCCACACAGGCGTTGCATGTGGTACAAGCCAACAGTTCTTCGGAAGTAATATAATCGCCATACAACGACTTGTTATCGTCTTGGAATGACCCGTTTAGCTCTATGTTTTTTCCAATTTCTTCCATTCGATCGCGCGTATCCATCATAATCTTGCGTGGGGAAAGCGCTTTGCCCGTCACGTTTGCAGGGCATACCGAGCTACACCGGCCACATTCAGTACAGGTATAGGCGTCTAATAGGTTTTTCCAAGTAAGATCAGGAACGTCTTTCGCTCCAAAACGCCCTATTTCGGTACTTGCTGCGGCTGCTTCGGCTTGTTCTTTTTCATCTAGCGGAATGCTCAACATACTTTTTACTTCGCGCGTTACCACAGTCATGTTTTTTATTTTACCCTTTGCTTCTTGATTTGAAAAATAGGTAGTAGGAAATGCCAAGGCAATATGCAAATGTTTGGAATAAGGCAAATAATTAGCAAATGCCATAATGCCCAAAATATGAAACCACCAAAAGAAACGTTCTAAGAGTTCCAGATTTTCGGCTGATAATCCAGAATAAATTGGAACTAGAAATTTGCTGATCGCAAAAGAACCTGTAAGTGTATAATGCTCATTACCAAATGCTTGTAAAAGAAAATCACAAGCATTCATACTCAGGAAAGCAAACATGAGGCCAATTTCGATGGTCAAAATTAAATTGGCATCTAACAGTGGAAACTTATTCAATTCGGGCATTTTAAAACGTCTGATGTTTAATGCATTTCTTCGAATAAGGAAAATAACACAAGCGAGTACCACCAGCAATGCCAAGCCTTCAAAGAAATTAATCACGACAGGGTAGAAGTCGCCTAAAAATGAGGCAAAAATGCGGTGTGTCCCGATAAGGCCGTCTACTACAATTTCAACAATTTCGATATTGATCAGTACAAAACCCACATACACACACAGATGCAACAAAGCGGGAATGGGACGGGCAAACATTTTTTTTTGTCCAAACGCGACTAAAATCATTTGCTTAATGCGTTCATTTTTGTCGCCACTGGGCTCGAAGGCTTTTCCAAGCGAGATGTTACGACTGATTCTACGGATGCTTTTGGCTAAAAAATAACCAGCTACAGCCAGACAAACAACGAATAGCAATTGCGATATCATGGTCTTTCGGTTTATGCTTTTGCTATCGTACGGAGCAACAAGCAATTTGGTCGGTGAAATTGGTAGATTTTTAAGAATATGCGATAAAAGATCTGACCGAGATGGTATTTGGTGTGGCAGTGTCGTTTTTCAATACGTTTCCATTCAATTCGTCATGCGTGACGAGCGCACGACCAAGTCCGTCAAAAAAGACTAAAAGCATATACGATCCTTATCCCAGGCCACTTTCATTTCGGTATGTCGGGGACGGACCGAGGTGGCGTGACGGCAGACGGCTAAAATCAAGTGTTTATCTAGTTTCATCAAAAGAATAATTTTAGTTCGACCATCATTTTGGTGCCTTTGAATTTGTCTAATGAGAAATTCTCATCGCGATGTTCCATCCATCGGTGCCGCAAAAACAAACCTGCATTGGCGGCAAAATCGTAATCAATTCCGAAGCCGTAGCCTGTTCCAAAATCGACTGAACCCGAATAATTCAAGTTTTCTAATCTTGTGTTTTTCAGCATAGGAATACTGAGGATCTTTTTGGGTGCTTTGCCTTGCCAAGCATATTTGGTTCGCACTTTCGTGGAATCGCCACTACCTGCAAAAGTTGTTCCCGCAAAGAACACAAAGTAAAAACACGCAAAGTACGCAAGGAGATATTGGCGAATTTTGTGGAATCTTTGTGTCCCTTGCGGTAAAACACCAAAACTGATAGACTTGATGCATTACTTTGTGATTGCCTAGAAAAAATAAAAAGCCAAAAAGATGGACTGTATATTTTAAAGCAGATTTAACAATGATTTTTGAATATTTTTAATATTTTTCATCTACCACATTTTTGAAAAAATGTGGTAGATGAAAAAAGAAAATTACGAAGCCAAATATTCTTCAATAGCTTCGCGAATGGTGGTAAATGTTTTGGCAAAAAGCGTTTCGTCTTCTTCCAATAACGTCACTCTAAATCCTTGTAAATCAGAACAGAACGATGAGATAGGAACAACACAAATTCCTTTTGCGGCCAATAAATAGTAGACAAACTGTTTGTCCAGCGCAATGTCATCACCCGAAATCCATTCTTCTACCAATTTCTGCGCAGCTGGATTTTCGATTTTCAATTTCTGAGAACGATTCAAAACTCCATCCTTGAAAATCATGGTGTTGTAAAACGCTCCATATGTTTCATTGAAACTCAATGAAGGAAGTGTGCCTAAAATGTTGGCAATTACTTTACTTCTTCGGCCTATTTTTTCGTTTTCTTCCAAACGGTATGGCATGTACCTAGGGTCGCTAAGTATTTTAGGAATAGCGAGTTGTGGAAGTTTTGTGCTGCATACTTCGAGCATTTTGGCATTGTCCATGGCCGAACATAGGCGTGCAAATTCAGGATCTTTGTCGCGGTTCAAGTATTCCATCCATCCACAACGCGAACCTGGCCAAGGCAATTCTTTCGAAATTCCTTTGATCGCAATTCCAGGCACATCGTCTATCACTTCGCTTAGTGAATAGGCTTTTGCACTGTTGTAAGTGATGTTGAGATATATTTCATCACTTACCAAAAACAACTTAAACTCTTTCGCTATTTCCACGATTCGTTTCAGGGTCTCGTACGGATACACCATTCCCGTTGGATTGTCGGGATTGATAATCAAGATCCCAACAATGTTAGGATTGTACTTCACTTTCATGTACAAATCGTCCAAATCAGGATACCAATGGTTGTTTGGATCCAGTTTGTAGGTCAAAGGATCGGCATTGGCATGAGCTGCTTCGGCCGATGAGTGCGTGCTGTAAGCAGGAGAGGGGCCAATGACTCTTGAAGTATGTTTCAGGAATTGGTACAGCTTCGAAATGGCATCACCTGTTCCGTTGAAAAACAAAATATCTTCGGCCGAGATTTGTACTCCGCCACGTTCGTTGCTCAGATTGGCCAAAAACTCACGTGTTAGCAATTCTCCTTTGCTCGGACAATAGCTATAAGTGCTGTTCACCATGGCCAATTCGGCTATGATTTCTTTCATCCAAAGAGGTACTTGGCTGTGTTTTTGGATGGGATCGCCAATGTTCTCCCAGATGATGGCTTGGCCAAGTGCTTGAATTTTAACTGCCTTTTTTACGATTTCTCTGATTTCGTAGGCTAATTCTTTAGCACCTTCACTCAACAAACGCTGTCTCATTACATTACAAAAATTTGGGCTGCAAAGATAAGCCGATTCGCAAGGAATAATTACTTCTTTCTGTAAAATGGCTCGCTATTTTGTGTTTTTCAAACAAAGAATTTGAGGATTTAAGTTTTTATATAATTATATAAATTATTATTTATTTATATTTTGTCGATAATAATTGTACTCAGTCATTATTTTTTAGAAATATTGTCATTTTCTTGTTTACTTTTTCGTAGGTAGGTTGTATCGAAATTACAATCTGGAAATCTATGAAAAAACCAATTACTCGTTTCATCCAACTTATATGTGTTGGCTTTGTTAAAACAAATAGTAATTTTTAATATAGGTCTAAAATATCATTCTTTAAAATTATAAATAATTATTTTATGAAAAAGTCACTGAAAATAAGTCTTCTTGCTGTAGCGTTGCCTATTTTGTCTTGGGCGCAAGGATTTACTACCGACAACACCACTGGCAACTTGCTAGATGCTTGTGGAAACAACTTCATCATGAAGGGAATAAACGTACCCTTGGCTTGGTATGTGAGCAATGTGAACGGTAGCATCGCGGCATTGAAGACAAATACCAAATCGAACTGCCTTCGAATAGTAGTGAACACAAGTACTGCCGACAACGATTGGCAAACTTGTGTTAGGAATTGTATCAACAATAAAATGATTCCAATGGTAGAATTGCACGATGTCACTGGAAGTACGGATGCGGCCGCATTGAAAAGAATGGGCGATTTTTGGGCAATTAAGGCAACGTTTCTAAAAAGCACTAATTCAAACGGTGTCAATATTCAAAAACATATTCTGATCAATTTGGCAAATGAGTGGGGAACTTGGCAAACCGCTACTAGCAATGGTGCATCTTGGCGAGACGCTGTCAATGGCGCCATCAAACCGATCAGAGATGCGGGTATCAAAACCACAATTGTGGTGGATGCCGTAGGTTACGGACAAGACGTACAAAGCGCAAAAAATCTGCAAGCTTATGGTAAAGCTATTCAAATGGCTGATGCAGGATATTTAGGTGCAAAAGCAAATATTTTGTTTTCGATTCATATGTATTGTCAGTGGGCTAGCGGTGGCGATAGCCAAATAAGTATTTTAAATACCATTAAAAAAGCAGGCTTTCCTGTGATTGTGGGTGAATTTGGCTACGAACACGACAATGGAAATGGCGGTGTATGTAATATTGCAGAACAAACCATTATGGACAACTGTCAATCGTATGGCGTGGGCTGGTTGGCTTGGTCACAAAAAGGAAATGGAAGTCCAGTAGAATATCTTGATTTGTGCTCAGATTGGAATTGTACCCAATTGTCAACATGGGGAAATACCGTCATAAACGGAACCAACGGCACCAAAACAGCGGCTGAGTGTTCGGTTTTTTCGAGTACTTGCACCACAGTAGTTGAACCAAAAGCGTGTTGCGGAAGTAGCACTTCAACTGGTGTAGTTTATTGCTGTACCAATTCTGACCCTGATGGTGACGGTTGGGGCTGGGAAAATGCTGCAAGTTGTATAGTACCAAGTTCGGCTGCCGATCCAGACAAGTGTAAGAATCTGACTACGAAAATAGAAAGAGATAACTTGATGAATCAGAACATCTCAATCTTTCCAAATCCAAGTAAAGACGTACTGACTATTTCTAATTTGCCACTGAATGCAACGACTGATCTGAGTATTTATTCGGTTGATGGCATTTTGGTTTTCAAGCAAAAAGTAGATGCTAATGGCGATTTGATTTTGAATACCTCAAATTTGACATCTGGAATTTATTCGATCAAGTTTCAAACGAATGGTGTTGAGACGATCAAGCGATTTGTAAAAGCAGACTAATTTCCATAAAAATCTCTTTTAGGATTGTTTCGAAAGGCAAAACGGTATACTTTAAACCAGAAACTGGCTATTCGAAAATATTTTTCAATTGGAATAATATTGGTTATTCTTGGTCTGACGGTCAGGAAATACCCTGATTATTTTTAATATGAATTATACTTCAATATTTTTCTTTCAACTTTTTTATTTGAATTCCTAAGCCTAGAAAATACAAAACTAGCTCGAACAGAATGCCAAAATAAAGGCTAAAAAAGTAAATTGGTTTTTGATCAATCCAGCCAATTAGGTTTAAAAAATAGGGCAGAAAACAAAGCCATAACGCAAAATTGCTGACGAATAACAAAAACTTGGTATCGGATTTATCAGACCTGTAAAAATAAAATGAGACGCCAAAACATAAGCTAACTATCAGAAATTCAAATGGTTTAAAAATCGATTCGGGATAGTAAAATGATAACATAAGAAATAGCACTCGCAAACTAACGAGCAAAATAGCTATTCTGAAAAGCAAGGTGTCTTTTTCGATTTCTAAATACGAAATGCAATAAAAAATAAGGCTACTGGTAAATAATAAACGAGAAATATTTTTCATTATTTCGACCAATTCTGGATTGTTTGGAATGACAAACAAAAGCCCATTTCCATCTCTGAAAAGCATGTAAAAGGCTTGAGAGGCTACTAGGAATATAAAAAAGAGTAGGATTTTATCATTTAAAACGAAATAACAAATGATCCCAAGGATCGTCACAAAACCAAGTATTCCATAAAAAGCACCGAACCAGAAGTATTCGGTAAAGAAATAAGATGAAAAATGATAATTGGAATAAATGGCAAATGTATAGTCCGATTTCGAGGCATGAATCGTTCGGATCAACACCGTTATTTCCTCTCCTTTGCGCACATCTAAGTAGAATGTAGGTTGTTTATGGAAGATTAGCCGTTCGTTTAATGAAGTCTTTTCTTCATGAGGTTGTAATGTGACATTCTGATTTTTGTCGATTACATAAACGTCAATTTCTTTGATTCCATAGTTATAAGAGACTAATAACCATTCGTTTATCACTTCTGATTCATTTTTGATTTTTAGTTTGAACCAATTTGAAGCGTCAGATCTATGATTTCTGAAAAATTTGCTAGGCGAATCTATAAACTTATCTTGAAGTTCGATTATATGTGCAAACGATAGATTGTTTGTGTCTTGAAAAACGGTGAAGTTGGAATTATTAATTTCATATACCTTGTCTTTTTCGACCAATCTGAGCGGTGGCAACGAAAAAGTGGAGATCGGCAAACAAACGAGAGCCAACACAAAAACTAAGAAAATAGAGAAGAATAAACGCATCATTGGGGTTGACACTCAATTGAAATTTCTAACGAATTCATTTTCAGAATGTTTTTTGATTTCTGAGGATCCCTTTTAAACTAAAGAGTCCTGAAATAGTTCGATTTCAGGACTCTTTTTATGAAAAATAATTAATAAATTATTTTTTCTTCTTTTTAAATGGCTTGTCTATTTTGCCTTCATTGCTCAACGAAGGGCAAGTGTCGCATTTTTCCTTTGCTCTCGATTTGGGTTTTCCACTTTGGCACGAAAAGGCAAAAAAAGCAACTGTCAGAAATACAAGTAGTTGTTTCATTTTTTTGAGTTTAAAGTTGAAGTTTAAAAGTTCAACGAGAACCTTTAAACTAACTCGCTACCGTTTCCCATTTTTGGTACAAACTTGCAAGTTCTTTGTCTACTTTTTCGAAAGCAGCATTTGCATCAGAAAATTTATTGACATTGCTATATACTTCAGGCTTAGAGAGTTCTTCTTCTAATTTCTTCTTTTTGTTTTCTACTTCCTGAATTTGAAGTTCCAGTTTGTTCAATTCGTTTTTAGAAAGGCTCGAAGCTGCTGGTTTTGGTTCTTCCTTTTTAGGTTGAACTTTAAGAGCTTCTTTTTTTTGAGCTGGATTTGCAGCCGCAGCTTTGGTGCGATCCTTTTGCCACTGCATGTATTCGTCATACGGGCCTGGGAATTCTTTCAGCTCGTGATCTTCGATGTACCAAATCTTAGTCGCTACATTCGACACAAAATGCCTATCGTGACTTACTGTTACAAAAGTGCCTTCGTATTGTTGCAAGGCTTGGATCAAGATATTGACCGACATCATGTCCAAGTGATTGGTAGGCTCATCCAAAAGCAAGAAATTAGCCTGCGAAACCAATGTTTTCGCCAAAGCGACACGGCTTTTTTCGCCTCCTGAAAGGACTTTTATTTTCTTGAAAACATCGTCATTGCTGAATAGGAAACAACCGAGTACGCCACGCAATTCCATTTCAGATTTTTCGGGACAATGATGAATCATTTCGTCCAACATGGTATCTTCCAAATGCAACGATTCTAACTGATGTTGGGCAAAAAACGACATCGAAACATTATGACCATCAATTCGTTGGCCTCCAACAGGCTCTGTTCCAGCCAAAATACGAAGCAATGTCGATTTTCCTTTTCCGTTGGCACCGATCAACGCCACTTTGTCGCCACGCATCAACTGAAGTGTTGCATCAGTTAAAATGACATTGTCGCCATATGCTTTGGTGACATCCTTTAATTCCAAAACGGTACGTCCTGATGGGTTTTTGAACGTGAACTTGAAATTTACTTTTGCATTGTCTTCGCGTACTTCTTCGACCAAATCGAGCTTATCGAGCTGTTTTACACGGCTTTGCACCTGTGTAGCCTTACTTGCTGTGGCTTTGAATCGTGAAATGAATTTTTCGGTTTGGCGTATTTGAGCTTGTTGATTTTCAAAAGCACCTTTTTGTATATCATTTCTTAATGCTTTTTCTTCTACGTAGTACGAATAATTGCCTGAATAAAGATTCAACTTAGCGTTGTTTACCTCTACAATGGTGTTGATACAATTATCCAAAAAGAAACGGTCGTGAGAAACTACCACTACTGCGCCTTCGTAATTGGTCAAATAATTTTCGACCCATTCGATAGACGGCAAGTCCAAATGGTTGGTAGGTTCGTCCATCAATAGGAGGGAAGGTTTGGCCAAAAGCAATTTTGCGAGCATCACGCGCATCCGCCATCCTCCCGAAAACTGTTTTAGTTGCCAGCCCAATTGTTCGGTCGTGAAACCTAGTCCTTCCAATATTTCTTCGGCTTTCGATTGCATGGTATAGCCATCCAACATTGCAAATTCTTCTTGCAAATTGCCCAGTTTTTCCATCACAGCATCGCTGTAATCGGTCTCTATTTGTATTAGCAATTTGTCAATTTCGTCTTGCAGAAAGTTTTGACGCTCAAAGGCTTGCATTGCTACTTTCAGAATGCTTTCTTCCGATTCGTATGAAAGTAAATCTTGGTTCAAGAAGCCGATTGTACAATCATTGCTCATGCTTATCTCGCCACCATCGGGCTTGTATTCGCCTACGATTAATCGAAGTAATGTCGATTTTCCAGCACCATTTGGCCCAATAAGACCGATACGGTTTTTGGGTTTGATGTGGAGGTTGGCATTGTCGTAAAGCGGTCTACTGCCGAAGTAGAAAGAGAGGTTGTTGATTGCTAACACTATGTGGGAAATTTATTCTACAGACAAAATTGCAAAAAATAAAGCAAACTAAGTAGGGCCTTGAGATAATTGAAAATTTAATTGAAGAATTTACTTCTATGTTGAAGAAAACAAATTATTCAGGTTGCCTGAATGATTCCTCGTCATTTTTGAATCAATCAATTTCATTTTTTCATATCCTATACTGCTTTCTTTTTCAATCTTTGGAATTAAGGTGGCGAAATTGCCCAAAATGTACCCTGCCTGAAAAAGTCCTTCCAATATTTGACATCGAATTGGAGTCAGATACGCTTTTGCCAAGCAAATATTCCGCCTTTCCTGTGAAAATTGAGAAGAAAGAAATGAAAGGTTTGAAGTACGAATGGCTCTTCCGAAACACATCCAATTCATGTTTATTATCCAGAAAAGAAGAAAAATAAAAAAAACAGTTTCTAAGCCTATCTAAAATAATGGGATTTTATTCACAGCGTTTAGTGCTCAAAGAGCTTTAAACACTAAACGTTGTGTTTTTTTGTGGAGACTAATTTTCCCTACATTGAAGTAATATGTAAAACCTTCATCAATTCGGACACTAATTAATTCTCGTTCTGGCCATATGCGGCCTTGCCAGAAATAATAGACTGAAACACATCAATAAACTGTGTGCTACGTTCCAATTCGTTTTTGCCAATTACATTGCATTCTGATAGGGCAAAAAGCACAAATTCCATCATAAGTAATTTTTCGTTTTTGTTCTTTGTAGTCACGTATTTATCTACTATTTCCGAAAGTCCTGATACAGATTCTAGTACTCTTTTGTATTCATCAGCGTCTTCCAAAAGCATCAAATCTACCACATTCCCATTGCTAAACCAGTTGGAAATGGCGATATAAGGGCTTGGTTCTGTCTTCTTTTTAAGTTTTGAGGGGTCTGGGAAATTCTCAAAGAATTCGGCTTTTATTGCTTTACTCAACAGGTGTTTGGACACACCGCCCGCACCTTCTTGTTCGCCTTCGTACACAAGTTCTATTTTGCCATTTACCGAAGGAATGACTCCCATTAAATCGCTAATACGAGCTATAGTAGAAGATTCGCCATTTAAAAGCATTCTTCTTTCTGATGTACTGACCAGATTTTCGTAGGCTGAAATGGCCAAACGTGCTGAAACGCCACTTTTTGCATCGACAAACTCACTATCACGTGCTTCGAAAGAAATACGTTCTAAAATAGTTGCCACTAAGTCAAGTACTTCCACACTTTCTTTTTGGGAAGGCGATAGTTTTGCTTCTTGTGCCGTAATTTTTTTAGACAAGGCGATGCTTTTTGGATAGTGGGTCAAAATCTGACTACCAATTCTGTCTTTTAGCGGAGTGACGATGCTTCCTCTGTTGGTATAATCTTCAGGATTTGCAGTAAATATAAATTGCACATCTAACGGAATTCGAAGCTTGAAACCTCTGATTTGTATATCGCCTTCTTGCAAGATATTGAAAAGTGCCACTTGAATTCTTGCTTGCAAGTCGGGCAACTCGTTGATGACGAAAATACAACGATTGCTTCTCGGTATTATTCCGTAGTGCATCACTCGTTCGTCTGCGTAGCTCAATCGTAAATTAGCTGCTTTAATAGGATCTACATCACCTATCAGATCGGCAATAGAGACGTCAGGTGTAGCTAATTTCTCAATATATCGTTCCGAACGATGCAACCAAACGATGGGTGTTTTATCACCCTGTTCTTTGATGAGGTCTTTAGCAAAGGTCGAAATCGGATTTATAGGATCATCATTCAATTCAGAACCTTCTACGACAGGTACATATTCGTCCAAGAGTTCCGTCATTTGTCTGGCTATTCGGGTCTTTGCTTGTCCGCGCAAACCCAATAGGTTCATATTGTGTCTCGACAAAATGGCTCTTTCCAGATCAGGAATCACAGTATCTTCATAGCCCAATATCCCTTTGAAAACAGTTTCTTTGTTTTTTATTTTCAAGATTAAATTGTCTCTTAATTCGTCTTTGATAGATCTAGAAATGTATCCTGACTTTTTAAGTTCACCTAATGTTTTTATGTTTTGCATGTTTTAATTTATGTTGTGAGTTGTGTGTTTCGGGTTTTGAGTATGGAATGTGTTCGCCTTTGTTGGTCTTTTGACCAACAAAAAATCCTGCAAGCATAGTTGCTGGTGAAAACACCAGCAACGGCATAGAGGCTTTAAGTCCTCCCTATCGGGGAGGATTTAGGTGGGGTTCACCTCACGTTTCTTCTTTTGTTTTTTTCAAAATCTTCGAATATGAAACCTCCTAGTCCTTCCAGTGATGAATAATAGGCTTTACCATTATTGGCTTCAGTAAAATCGTGCACAAACTCTTGGAGATAAGGGTCGCGTGCTACCATGAATGTCGTAATCGGAATGCGTAGTTTTCGGCAATGCTGAGCTAGAGTCAAGCATTTGGCCATGATTTTAGGGTCTAGTCCGTTGCTATTTTTGTAGTATCCTTCTTTTGTTTTTAGGCAAGTCGGTTTGCCGTCTGTAATCATGAATATCTGCCGATTCGGATTTTTTCTTCGTTTAAGTAGATCCATCGCCAATTCTATTCCTGCAACGGTATTGGTATGAAATGGACCTACCTGCAAGTAAGGTAGATCTTTGACTTCTATTTGCCAAGCATCGTTTCCGAAGACCAAAATGTCTAGCGTGTCTTTTGGATATTTTCGTTTGATAAGTTCAGCCAGAGCCATTGCCACATTTTTAGCAGGTGTAATTCTGTCTTCTCCATACAATACCATAGAATGCGAAATATCAATCATCAACACAGTGGATGTCTGTGTCTTGTGTTCTTTTTCTTTGACTTCTAAATCGCTTTCTGAAAGTGTAAAATCTTCTATACCACCACTTATTTGGGCGTTTTTCAAAGACTCCAGCATGGATATTTGGTCGAGTGAATCGCCAAATTGGAACGGCCTAGCATCGCTGGTCATCTCGTCTCCATTCCCTACAAATTTGGTAGAGTGGTTGCCTAGTACCCCTTTTTTTAGTTTTCCGAATATACGTTCAAGCGCTTGTTCCCTAATGGCTTGTTCTGTTTTACTTGTAATGGCCATATCACCTTTTCCGGCCACGACTTCTCTAATGTAGCCTTTGTCTTTCAGATCCTGAATAAACTCTGGAATGCCATAATCGGGGGTAGTGAGTTCGTATTCTTTATCTAACTGCTGAAGCCAACTGATAGCTTCGTCAAAATCGCCACTGGTATGTACCAATAATTGCTTGAAAATATCAAAAAGCTTTTCAAAAAGGGTTTCCTCGCCTTTGGAATAATTTGTGAATCTGAATCCTAGCATATTTGGTCTAACATCTATTCAATCTAAAAAGTTTTGATGGTTTTAGAAAAGTGCATTGAATTTTCTGTTCCGACAGTCGTAATTTATCATACTATTAACCTGACGGCACACGAATGTGATTTTTTCAAGCGGCATATTTGATATCTTGATGCTGAAAATATTTCAATAATCGCTCAGGTTTTTCTTGTA
>JAYVIX010000015.1:0-8358 GCA_043769845.1 Cytophagales bacterium | reverse complement strand
ACCTCAATTTTTCATTCCAATTATAACACTTTTACGAAATGCTGCTATGAATTCAATGAAAGCAAAAGCAGAACTTGCATTAGTAAAAAGTCAAAATGTAGACATTACGAATTTTGAAGAAAATATTAATACTTTTAAAGAAGGATTTGCGAAAAATTATGAACTAGCAAGCAGGAAATTTAAAACAGCTATTGAAGAAATAGATAAAACAATTGACCACCTTCAGAAGACAAAAGATGCTCTTTTGTCTTCTGAAAACAATCTTCGACTTGCAAACAATAAAGCAGAGGATTTGACAATTAAAAAATTGACAAGAGGGAATCCAACAATGACTGCAAAATTTGAAGACTTGAATATTAAAGGTGAATAAACAAAAGTCGCTCGCATTTGGGTAAAATATCCTTTAATTCCCCAATATTGCATGATGGAATCCATAACGGTAGTCATAATAATATTAATGTGTTGAAATGTAGTGTTTTAGATTCGACATTGTCGCAATATCCTTTAGTAGTTGGTTGGAGATTTTGTCCGTGAAGTCTACTAAAAAGTCCCGATCCTGTCGGGACTTTTTTTTGTTTCATGGCATTTGGTTTTCATTGCCCAATTATTCGATGGTTTCGGAATATAAAACAGAAGCTTAGTATTTCGATATTTACAGTCTTTTACCATAACTAATTTTCACTTATAATTTCCTTTCGATGATAGAAAGCTCTCGAATATCAGAGATACTGAATCATTCGCCTAGTGTCGAACTGTTGAGACTCAGGAATCGGGAGGCGATTATTATTTTTCTTGTCAATATATTTCCGAATCAGCAAGGGGCGATTTCTTCTGAAACGATTCATGCCAAATTGGGCGATTATTTGGAATTTAGACAAATCGAAAATGACGATGAAAACGAAATCGAAACGGCTGATTCGTACGAAATAAAGGCTAAAAAATTTATTCAGACTTGGACCAACAAAGGCTTTCTGACCAATTATCAGGATGCGAGAGGAGAAATATTTTATGAACTTTCGTCTCATTCCAGCAAAACGATTGATTGGCTTTCTAGCCTCAAAAAAGAGGAGTACGTAGGGACTGAATCGAAATTCAAAAACATCTTTCATCAACTGAAAGAATTGGTCGAATTTACCAACGAGGATGCCGAAAAAAGGGTAAAGTTGTTGGAAGACAAAAAGTTAGAAATCGAGCAACAGATTCAGCGAATCAAAATTGGGGAGGATGTGAAAGTGTTTGAGGAATTTGAAATTGTGCCTCGATTTAATCAGTTGACCCAATCGGCCAAGGAATTGCTGTCTGATTTTAAAGAAGTAGAAGACAATTTCAAAGACATCACCAAAAGTATTTACGAAAAACATGCAGACGAAAGTCTCAGTAAAAGCGATATTCTCGAATTTACTTTCGAAGCCTTGGATGAACTGAAAGAAAGTCAGCAAGGAAAAAGTTTTTATGCATTTTGGTCGTTTCTTTTGAACCCAAGTTTGCAATTGGAATGGGAAACGCTGACCAAAGAACTGTACAGCACGCTGGAAAATAAAGAAATTCCGGTGAACGATGTTTTTCTGAAAGGGATGCGCAAGCATCTTCATTTTTCTGGTCAAAAAGTGTACAAGGCCAATGATAAAATGGCCGAAAAACTGAGCCGAATTATTCGCGAAAATGCGTCATCGAAATCGGAAGTGACCAAAAACGTGATTCAAGAAATCAAAAAGTTGCTGATCGAAATCAGTAGAGATACCAAAAAGCCTGACTTATCTTTTGAGCTTGAAACGGATTTTGAAATACAGCTTCCTTTCGAACGAAAACTGACTTTTGAGCAATCGGAAGAGGTAACTTATAAAAACCAACCCAAATTGGCCGATGAAAATATCACACATTCGAGCCATTTGGGAAAACTGTTTTCGCAATCGAATATAGATAAAGATGTGTTGCGGAAAAGAATTCGAGACGTGTTGAAAAATCAATCGCAAACGACTCTTTATGAGGTGATTGAACAAAATGGAGGAATCAAAATGGGCTTGCCCGAATTGTTTGGATACATTGGAATTGTGAAAGAATTCAAACATTTGACCAATCCTGAAAAAACGCAGCTCATCGTATTCGATCACGAACATGAGAAAACAATCCTGATTCCAGAATTTATCTTGACCAAATGAGCTTAGAAAAGAATACCAAACCGTATTCGAAGGCGATTGTGAAATTGCTAAAATCGACTATCGAGCGAAGTTCAAATTTGTGGGACGATGTGCTGAATTATCAACTTGAAATTCAAGAATACATTGGCCAAATTGGTTTGGAACTGATCGTAAAAAAAGACGAAGGTTTTGCGTTTGTCAAACAAATGGAAGACAGCGAAGGAAACACGCTTGGTTTGATTACGAGAAGGCAAATGGGGTTTGAAACTTCGATCGTGATTGTGGTGCTGAGGCAAGCGTTGGAAGAATTTGATAGCAATCCGGTTCAATTTCAGGTAGCCGAAAAGTTCATTACCGATCTGGAAATCAAGGAGGAAGTGGAGTTGTTTTTACCAGAAAAATTCAATCGAGTAAAATTCATAAAGGAATTGGATGAATGCATCAAAAAGATCGAAAAGCTGGGATATTTGAAAGAAATCAGCAAAAAAGAAAACGAAACCAAGTATCAAATACATCGAATTATCAAGGAAAAAGTAACACTTGATATTTTACAGGAATTCAAAACCAAACTGCAAGAATATGTTGAGTCTGTTTAGTACTAGTTCAGACAAGGCTGGTTTTCGACTTCAGTATATGGAAGTGTATAACTGGGGGACGTTTCATGAACGGATTTTCAAAATCAAACCACAAGGAAATAATTCGCTACTGACTGGTGCAAATGCTTCTGGCAAAAGTACTTATATCGATGCCTTACTGACTTTGTTGGTGCCGGTAAAGAAGGATCGGTTCTACAATCAGTCGTCTGGGGTGGATAAAAAAGGCGATAGAACGGAGGAAACCTATGTGTGTGGCCATTATGGAAATATTCAAAAGGAAGGCGAACTGAGCACCACCACCCAAACTTTACGCGATAAAAATACTTATTCGGTCATCTTGGCCTCGTTTGCCAATACCGATCAAAGGACGATTACCGTTTTTCAGGTCAGATGGTTTTCAAACGGAGAGTTGAAACGTGCGTTTGGCATTGCCCATGTTCCGCTCGAAATCGAACAAGATTTTAGCGAATTTGATAGCAAAGGAAATTGGAAAAAGAGGCTCGATAAAACCTATAATTCGGCCAGTAACAAAAAGAAAATAGAATTTTTGGACGGCCCAGGCGCATATGCCGAAAGAATTGCAGGCTTGTTTGGAATGCGCTCGACAAAAGCATTGGGTTTGTTCAACCAAGTGGTAGGCGTGAAAGTGCTGGAAGATCTGGACGAATTTATCCGGATGAACATGCTGGAAGAACATTCTTACGAAGAAGAATTTATTCAACTGAAAGAGAGTTTTTCGACTTTGATGGATGCAAAAAATAACATCGAAAAAGCCAAAGAACAAATTGCACAGCTTTCGCCAATAGATAAAATAGCGAACGAACTGACTGATATTCAGTCGAAAATAAAACAACTGAATCAGTCGAAAGAAGTGGGAGCTTATTGGTTTGCACAGAAAAGCATTGAGCTTTCGATGGCCGAATTGGCCAAATGCGAACAAGCCTTGAAAGTGCTAGAGGAAGAATTGGCCGAACTGCGCAACAAGGAAGAAGGACTCAAACAAGAAGAACGCAGCTTGTCGATCTCGATCGAAAATGATGAAGTAGGAAACAAAATAAAGGATTTAGAAAAAGCCATCCGAAACCTTGAAACCCAGCGCGATTCCAAAAAAAGAAAACTAGAATCTTACAATTCCATCGCCCAAAGTGTAGAATTGAATGCCGACCCAAGCGAGGAAACATTCAGGATAAACAGAGAAAACGCAAGTACTAAAAAAGCCGAACTGGAAACCGAACGAACTGTTAAAAACGAGGAACTAAGACAATCGAAAAATAAGCGAGACGACCTAAAAACATTGATCGATACAAGTTCGGAAACGATCAATGCCCTACGAAAAAACAAAAACAATATTGCGGGGCGAGAAGCCGAAATACGAGACGAAATTTTGGAACACATAGGCGCATCCAAAGAAGAATTGCCTTTTATTGGCGAACTTATCAAGGTGCGAGAAGAGGAAAATGAATGGGAACTTTCGGTCGAAAAACTGCTTCATAACTTTGCATTGCGCCTGATTGTGCCCGAAAAATATTACGCCAAAGTAAATGAATATGTAAACGCCACACATCTGAAAGGCCGAATCATTTATCAGCGATACCGAGGCTTTACGTCCATCGCCAATATGACCAATCGGAACGTGCCGCCCAACGCACTCGTCCATAAATTGGAATTCAAGCCCAAAAACATCTATACCGATTGGCTAGAAGATGCCCTTTCGAGCCATTACAACTATTTGTGTGTGAGCGATTTGAAAGAATTTGATTTGTATGACGAAAAAGCGATTACCAAAGATGGACTGATAAAATTTGGAAAAGGCAAACACGAAAAAGATGACCGAGCGCATGTTTCGCGTAAAGAAAACTATGTATTAGGCTGGGACAATAAGGATAAAATAAGGCTGCTACTGGCCGAAATAAAGGAATTGCAAGAGAAAGAAAAAGCCGCCATTCAGGAAATAAGGCATTTGGAAGATTGCATCAAAAAGCTAGAAAAGAACAAAGAGGCTTATGCTGATCTTTTCAAAAATTTTACCAAATACGATGATATAGATTGGCAAACGTATGCGCTTGAAATTCAAGACAAAACCGATGCCAAGACTCAGCTAGAATCGACCGACAACCGGGTGAAAGAATTGCAAAAGCAACTCCGAGAGGTACAGGACAAATTGAAACAAGTTTCGGAACTCGATATCAAAGCCAAAGACCGCGAAATTTTTCAGCAGGAAGCGTTTGGTAAAACCGTTTCCGAAGAACTAAAAATGAGTAAGGAGCTGCTCGAACCCATCGAAAAAATAGATACTACAGCTTTTGAAACCCAACATGCCCAATTGTTGAATGTGCAATACGCCAATCTAAAAACCACTCAGGCCGAGTTTCAGCGCGAACTTTCTAGCAAACTTGCTTCGCTAGATCGCACAAAAAGGAGTAATGAGGATGAAATTAAATTGAATATTAATTCATTCAAGCAACCTTCCGAAGAAATCATAAGCAAGTTCAAAGATTGGCGTTCGGATGTGAGTCGTTTGCCCGATTCGACCCATTTGGAATTTGTGAGCGAATATCAAACGCTCCTCAAACAATTGACGGACGACAATTTGCCCAAATTCGAGAAAAAATTCAACGAATATCTACAAGAAACCATTACCAATAAAGTAGGCGATTTCAGGATGTTTTTCGAGAACTGGTCGGATTCGATCAAAGAAAATATTCGTTTTTTGAATGATTCATTGCGCGAAATTGATTTCAGAGACAAAGACTTCAAGACGTATATTCAGATCGTGGCACCAAATCGAATCAGCGATGAAGTGAAAGAATTCAGGACTTTGCTCAGCAACGCCATTCCCAATATTCGCGAAATAGACGCTACGATTGACGGTCGCAAAAACCATTTTTACAACCATATCGAACCGCTTATTACCAAATTGGATAAGGAAGACTGGCGAAAAAGGGTCATGGAAGTGCGATCGTGGTTCAGCTACAAGGCCGAGGAGTTTTACAAGGAAACCAATGCCAAATTCAAAACCTATGAAAATATGGGGCAGCTTTCGGGAGGGGAAAAAGCACAATTGACCTACACTATTTTAGGTTCGGCAATTGCCTACCAATTTGGCCTAACAAAAGATGGTTTGCAAAGCAATTCGTTTCGATTTATCGCGATAGACGAAGCCTTCAAAGCGCAAGACGAAGACAAGGCACGTTATCTGATTACGTTGTGCAAGCAGCTTCATCTTCAACTGCTTGTAGTGACTCCTAGCGATAATATTCATATCGTAGAAAAGGACATTTCGTTTGTCCATTTTGTGGAACGAAAAGAAGAAAAATACTCGTGGCTGTACGACATGCCTATCGAACAATTCAGAAAAGAAAAGGCTAGTTTTGTAAATGCATGATAAGCCCTAGCGAAATAAAAAACAAAGCAGAACGAAAATACCTTTCTTTTCTGCAATCGATTATTGAAAAACGTGCATTCGAAAAACTAGAAATCAGGGGCGATAAAACGTATGCCAAAACCTCTTTGTCGGATTTCGAAAAAGAGGTTTTGTTGCTGATAAGCCAATCAAAGGCAAAAAAAGGAGTGGGCTACACATTGGAATTTCAAAAAGTAAAAACCAAATATGTAGGAACGCAAGATTTGCCAACAGCCATTTATTTTGAAACGGAGGCGGATTTTCTGACCTATTTAGACAAGAAAAAAGAAGTAGAATCTTTCAGACTAAATCTTGAAAAGATCGATTTTGCTTTTCCTGAACTAAAAAACTGGACGTTTCAAAATCCTTCTAAAATCGTTCAGAATCAAGATCATTGGGAAGCAATTCTAAAAGTGTGTCAGTATTTCAAACAATGTCCAAAGCCTCATTTGTACATTAGAGAATTGCCCATCAAAGTGCATACCAAGTTTGTGGAGCAGAACCAAGGCATTCTCAAAGACTTGCTCGAAATACTAATTTCGGAGCATTTGAATGTGGAAGGAAAAGGGTTTGAACAGCGATTTAATCTGAAATATGCCGAGCCTCAGGTTCGATTCAAAGTACTAGACAAAGCTATCAGCGACTATTTTTTTGGCGGATTGGACGATTTATCCATCCCGATTAGTCAATTCGAAAACTTGAAACTTCCCCTTCAAAAAGTAGTCATCGTTGAAAACAAAACCACCCTTTATACCACTCTGACATTGCCCAATATGCACAATGCCATTGCGGTATTTGGTAGCGGCTATCGTGTGTACGAACTCAGAAATGCGGCTTGGTTTGCCGATTGCGAACTGCTTTATTGGGGCGATATGGATGTGCAAGGTTTTGAAATATTGGCCTATTTCAGAAAATACCATCCGCATACCAAAAGTGTGTTGATGGAAAAACAGACGTTTGATCAGTTCTTCGAAAACGATTCGGGCACTCCGACAAATATTGGTTTTCCTCCCAACCTAACCGACAGTGAACAAGATCTTTACGATCTTTTAAAAATAAACAATTGGCGTTTGGAACAAGAGAAAATTCCGTTTGAGTATGTCAATCAATATTTTGATTCGATAGAATGAATTGGATTATAAAAATACTATTGTTGATGTTGAAATGATAAAAAATATTCATTCATTTATTAGTGAATTTGATGAATTATTGAATCAATAATGTTTTATTTTACAGCTTAGAAAAACAGACAATATGAAATATATTCTTTTATTGATCGCATTTATCGGTTTGTCCTCTTTTCAGATAACAACCGAAGAACAAAAAATCCAGAAATTGATTGATTTTGTGGCCGAGATTAAAGGTGCTGTATTAATTCGCAATGGAAGCGAATATTTGCCAGTTAAAGGTGCTACTCATTTAAAAATGAAGCGAGAAAAGGCTGGTTCTGATATTAAAACAGCGCAAGAATTTATTGAACAGTTGGCTTCTCGTTCTTCTGTTTCGGGCAAAGATTATGAGATCAAATATAAAAATGGAAAAGTCGTAAAACTAGGCGATTTGTTGTTGGCTGAGCTGAAACGAATATAAAGTAAAAACCTTTCAATTTATTTATTATTATTAATTGACAACCGTGCTATCTGCTAACAGCGTTTTTGCTGATTTTTTTAAAGACAAAACTCCTTTGCGTGCCAAAGTCGAGTTGCTGATGGATCGATTGCAAGAGGGAAATATCTGTATCGAACTAACGGCCGAGGAGGCTCTGCTGATTAGCCAAAGTCAGTATGTGGGGACGGGTCAAGACAAGAAACCGTTTATTCTGTCCGAAAACCATTTGTATCTTCAGCGGTACTATTTCTACGAAAGTCTGATATTGGAACGAATTCATTGTTTGTCAACAATGGATGTTCAAGGTTCAAAGTGGAACATTCAAGGTGCTTTGATTGAGTTGCGTGGCTTTATTGAAACGCTGTTTGATACTTCTACCAAAGCGACTAATTGGCAACTCGTGGCGGCTATCAACGCTTGTATGCATCAGTTTGCAATCATCACAGGTGGTCCAGGCACGGGCAAGACTACCACAGTGGCCAAGGTGATTAGTATTTTGTTTAAAGCAGCCACCTTGTCAACGGTCGCAGACCTTGACAAGGGTTACGGTTCACACGCTACCTTACGTGTGGCCTTGGCAGCACCCACTGGCAAAGCGGCCATGCGCATGAAA
>JAYVIX010000014.1:0-10181 GCA_043769845.1 Cytophagales bacterium | reverse complement strand
GGCAACTCTTATATATGCCGGAATCGACTCTAAACCAAGCAATTTGCTGGCTCTAAAACGTCTTTCCCCCGAGATAATCTGGTATTCTTTTTCGCTAAGTCTACGTACCGTAATGGGCTGAATAATGCCCTGCACTCTGATCGATTCGGCCAATTCGAGCAATGCATCTTCATCAAAATACGTTCTTGGTTGACCAGCATTGGCTTCTATTTGGTCAATAGGAAGCTCGGTGATCGAACCAGTAGAAACCAAAGCCTCTTCAGGCACAGCCAAAGGTTCGGAAGGATGAGATAGAGGCGCATCTGAAAGTAAGGCACTTAAGCCTCTGCCCATCGCAGGTTTTTTCTTGTTATCTGACATTTATCGAAATAAAAATATCGAACCACAAAGCTAAACCAAAATTTTGAAAGGCATTCGATTGTGAACCTATCAAACCTTCAAGGTTTTAAAAACCTTGAAGGTTTGATAGGTTTCATGTAACTTTTTAATATCCTTTCGCTTTGACCAAGTTACTTAATGCCTTAAATTTGTATTTAAGGCATACTCCGTAATTACTCGTAATGAAACGATTATTATTACCCTCGATTCTATTTTTATTAGCTGTTGCAAGTGGTTTTTCGCAGAATGCGCCAAAAATGTTCAACTATCAGGCGGTCGCTCGTGATGTGACTGGGGAGTTTTTAGCTGACAAAACGGTTTCCGTAAAAATAACTATTACGGACTTGTCTAATAATACTTATACAGAAACTCATAATAATATCCCAACTAACAAATATGGTCTATTTTCTATAAAGATTGGAGGAGGCTCTTCGAGTAATCCGAATAGTACATTATCAATGATCAATTGGGCTGGCGGAAATACAAATATTAAAGTTGAAATTAACCTAGGGACTGGATTTGTATCAATAGGAGATGCACAATTATTAAGTGTTCCTTATGCACTTTATTCCAACATTGCTGGAACAGTAGCGACAGAGGTCGGAAGGGCAGGTAAAAATATTTTAGGAGGAACTGGTATTGCTATTGATTCTGCGACAGCAGGAACACTTACTATAAATAGTACAATAGACCATACTAAATATATAAAATTAGATGCTAATCCATCTGCCAACGGCAATTATTTATTGGTTTGGGATGGGATAAAATGGGCAACTCAGGTAATCTCTCCCACTGGCTCAACTCAAAATGTTGCAGATGGGGGTATTGTAGTAAACGGCTCAAAAATTGGGGCGAAAGTAGATGGTATTACAATTGATACAGTCAAAGGATTTTTAAGAGTGAGAAGACCTAAACTTGATAGTTTGGATCTTTCTCTTAGAACAGGTGAGAAAGAAAATTTTATACTTAAAGTCAAAGAAGGAAAATTAAGACTTGTAGCTGATTCAGCCATTCAATACAAGTCCAAAAGTTTGCAAATTGATGGAGATACTATTGGCCTGAAAAAAGGCTCCACCAAAGGCGATGTGCTTACTTGGAATGGTGATGCTTGGAAACCAACTCCATCGGCAGGTAATGGTTGGTCTTTGAGTGGGAATATAGGTACAAAAGCAGGCGAAAATTACATTGGTTCAAATGATGCTATTGGTTTCAAAATCAAGACTGATAATAAAACTAGAATGACTTTTGATGCAACTGGAAATGTAGTTTTAGGTACACTAAATCCTATTGACACTAATAAAGTAAGAGCTGCTTTTGAACAAAGAGGAAAATATAATGGCGTGTCTGCAATATTTGGAGGTGAAGGTACTGGGGTTAGTTTGTCTAGTGCAGCGATTGGGTTTAATCAATATTTTTCAAATAATTCTAATCTTTCAATTTCGAAAGGTTATGGAGGTAGTATTTCTTTAGACCCTTCAAGTGGTTCTATGAAATTCGGGATAAGCAAAAACCCAGCTATTAGTGCAGATGAAACATATACTTCTAACACCATGGTGACTTTGACAAAAGAGGGGAAAGTTGGTATTAATACTATTGCACCTAAAAGATTTTTAGAAGTTAACAATGGAATTTTAGTTGATTCATTTCAACTTTCAACACTAAAAGATGTTACTGATTATGTATTAACTTCTGATGCTGATGGAAATGGTACTTGGCAAGCATCGAAAGGAAGCCTTCCCAATGCAGTTACAAACCAAACATTATTTTATACAGGTACTGAATGGGATACTACCTCTTTTTTATCCAATACTGGTACTTCGGTTACTGTTGGTAATGGTGCTTCAAAAGGAAAGAATGTATTGACTGTAAATGGAAGAATAAAAACGGAAAACATTACCGAATCATCTGATAGCCGATACAAAACAGATGTGAATAAATTGGAAAATGTATTAACAAAAGTAAATGCCATAAATGGTGTCAGTTACTTCTGGAAATCGGATAGTTTAAAAACTAAAAAGGACATTGGAGTTATTGCCCAAGAATTGGAAAAAGTATTCCCAGAGTTGGTAGATACAGACGAGGCTGGTTATAAATCAGTAAGATATAGCCACTTGGTACCTGTATTGATTGAAGCCATCAAAGAACAACAGAAACAAATTGAGTCTTTGAAATCGGAGATTTCGGCCAAAGAAAATAAAGCACACAACAATGAATCGCGCATTCAATCTTTGGAAACTTCTATACACTCAATGAATATTCAAATGCAATTGTTGCTAGAATTGGTTGGAAAAAATGAAGGTATAAAAGCTTCCAAATAATAAAATTCAAACCTTATAACCATGAAACATCTTTACATCATCGCTTGCTTATCTTCTAGTTTGCTCATTGCAAATGCGCAAACATTTTCGCCAGTCCTAAAAAGTACTTCGGCTAATACTTTTTCTCACGATTTCAGTCAAGTAAAAGTGAATACCAGCTTACAAACTGTTTTTACTATCTCAGGTATTGCAAATGGATCTACATTTGAAGCAACAATTGATCAAGATCTAGATTTTGTGAGTAATGATTATTGTCCAACTTCGTTTGGCGAACCCAATTTTGTCATTACAAGTGGTAGTTCAGGCACTATTCTAAATAATAAAGGTACCATCACCGTTACTTTTAATCCTATAGATTTTTTGTATGAAGAACCTTTTTTTACAAGTAATTGGGGTACTGAAACCTTTGAACAATGCATACCAGCAAAGTTTAAAAACGTTGGTATCAAAACTGCCACCATGACCGTAACTTTGTATACCCCAAATGCCAAAGATTACATTATCAACCTATCAGGAAATAGCGTATCGGTAGTGACTGCATTGGAAACTGAAACTAAGATCCAACATACTCTTTTTTATCCAAACCCAGTAAAAGACATTTTGCACTTGAACCAAGAAGCTACTGTGTATGATGCTTTTGGCAAAACAATTCTTTCAGGAAAAGGCACAATGGACGTTTCTGGGATTCATTCAGGTGTTTATTTTGTGCAGTCGGCTGGGTTAGTGCAGAAGTTTGTGAAGGAGTAAAACCTCCCCCGATTGAGACTTGCGTCTCAATCTCCCCCTCGGGAGGGGGACTTTTACGTCACTCCGAACAATGCGAAGCTCTTAAGTTCCCCTCTTGAGGGGACGATCAAAGCAAAGCTTTGATCAGGGGAGGCAACCAACCATGAACCAACCAAACCACGACTACAACGCTCGTCTTAAAACATTTGCGCGTGCACACCGAAATGGAAGTACCAAGGCGGAGGTACGGCTTTGGTGCGAACTTTTCAGGAAAAGACAAATGTTAGGTTTCGAGTTCAACCGGCAACGAGCCATCGGACATTATATTGCTGATTTCTATTGCAAAGAACTGAAACTGTTGATAGAAACAGACGGAGCCACACATTTCGATCCTGAAACTCAACTACTCGACCAAGAAAAAACAGCTTGGCTCAAAACCCAAGGCTACACTGTACTCCGATTTTGGGACGATGAGGTAATGAAAAATCTGGACGAAGTAAAGAAACGCATCCAAGATTGGATCTTGACACATGCCAAAGATCGCTTGCCAGAACGCCTCCCCTGAGCAAAGCTTCGCTTTGATCGTCCCCTCGAGAGGGGAACTTAAAAACATCCGCAAGGCCAAAAGTCCCCCTTTGGAGGGGGCGATTGAGACGAAGTCTCAATCGGGGGAGGCGAAATAACATTTTTCAAACAATCTTTTGCCTAAAAACAAGAACTTTCAATTCCAAAAGCCCCATTTTTTCAAATGGACGCATTTTTGAATATAAATTCTCATACTAGCCACTACTAAGAGTATATTTTCTACTTTTTTCATTTTATTTTTGTGCTTTACCAACCATTTTAAACCGATGAAAAAACTGATCTGTCTTTTTGCCTTTGTGGCGGCATTGGCTTCATGTCGCA
The DNA here is from genome assembly GCA_043769845.1 of Cytophagales bacterium. Lineage (GTDB taxonomy): Bacteria > Bacteroidota > Bacteroidia > Cytophagales > UBA9547 > UBA9547. Next base: position 5,853 of record JAYVIX010000014.1, on the reverse strand, counting down.
AGCGCGAGGTGGATGTCTCACAACCAACCAACTCTACCCCATCACCATCCGCCCAAGTGAACAATGGCGAAGTGAAATTCAGCTTCGAAATAGTCAACACCAATACTGCTGGTGCCAACCCACGTTTGGAAGCGGTCGATCTGAAACAAATAATGGTGACGATCGAAGACGATAAAGGAGTGGTGGTCGCCAATAAAGTAACAATCGACCTGATATTGTTCAATGGCTCGTACATTAGTAAGCCTTTGGTACTGGGCAATGGAAACTATGTACTGAAAGAATTTTTAGTACTAGATGCACAAAGTGCCGTGCAATATGCCACACCTACTGCAGGTTCGGCCTTGGCTTATTTGGTGCAAACAGCTTTGCCACAATCGTTCACAGTGGCCAAAGACAAACTGACAAACATGATCCCACAAGTAGTAAATGTAGCCAACAAAAAAGCGGGCGATTTTGGATATCTCAGTTTCAATTTTACTGTGGTAGAAACGCTCGATTTCAACATTGCGGTGTTTGCCTTCAATACCACCACTGCTAGTTTTGATTTGATAGCCTCGGAAGTAACGGTGAAAAATGGCACTACCCAAATGTTCAAAGGAACTGTGCCTGCCAATATCGAAGCCATTTCTATTTTAGACGAAAAAGCAGGCACTTACACTCTAGAAGTAGCCCAAACAGGTTACAAAACCTACACCAACACTTATACTTACGATGCCTTGAAAGTGGCTTTGAAAGACCCGATAAATGTGGTGTTGGAAGAAGCGGCTGTTACTGTCACTGATATAGATGGCAATACTTATCCTATCGTGACCATTGGCACGCAAGTATGGATGGGCGAAAACCTACGTGTAGAAAAATACAACGATGGCACTGCTATACCGTTGGTGACTGACAATGCAGTTTGGGCAGGAAACTATGCCAACAAAACCCAATTGCCTATGATGGCTTGGTATAATAACGACAAAGCCACCCACACTGCAAACAAAAACGGAGCTTTGTACAATCATTATGTTGTAGACACTAAAAAACTATGCCCAACTGGCTGGCATGTACCTACCGATGCTGAATGGACTACTTTGACGGATTATTTAGGAGGTGAGGCTGGTGCAGGGGTGAAGCTACAAAGTACATATGGATGGCAAAATGGAAACGGAACAAATGAGGTAAATTTTACCGCTCTTCCAGGTGGCTATTTTAACAACAATGGGGGTTTCGAATTCATTGGAAATTACGGTCGCTTTTGGAGTGCTTCGGGCAGTGGTGGTGTTGCTTGGGTACGGGCTCTGTACGGCTTCATGGGCGATGTTCAACGTGGCTACAATGTACAAGAAATTGGGATGTCGGTGCGTTGTCTCAAGGATTAATTTATTCTGTCTGAATCAGGATTTATAGGATGATTATTTGAAATCATGAGAATCATGGTTTAGACAACCAACAAAAAGCCTTTGGTATTCGCCAAAGGCTTTTTTGCTTTTGGTAGACGCCTCCCCTGATCAAAGCTTCACTTTGATCGTCCCCTCAAGAGGGGGAACTTTAAAACATCCGCAAGGTCAAAAGTCCCCCTTTGGAGGAGGCGATTGAGACGAAAGTCTCAATCGGGGGAGGTTCTTTGCGTTTAGGTCGAGTTGGTTAATTATTGGTTGTTTGCATTCTACCCCTTCACCACAAAAACTCTTTCCTCAACCTTTTCCACCAGTCAAATTTCATAACCTGATCTGCAGGTAAAGACAACGTAGCAGTAAATACCTCAATCGTCTTATTCTACAAAGCATAAAAAAAGGAGAAAACCCTTTAGATTCCCTCCCTTTTGAAGTCAAATTAGCAAAAGCTTATTTCATCGATTTTTTCTCAACTCTTTTGGCTTTCACTTGCTCTCTGAGAGATATGTATTTAGTATACTGTTCTGGAGTCAATACTGCTTTCATTTGCTCATCACGCTTATCCATCGCTTCTTTACGATCGCCTTTATACTCTTTTTTGTCTACACCTGATACTTTTTTAGCTTTAACTGCATCTACAGTTTCATTTTTTTCCATCAAAATAACTTTTACTTTTTCTACTTGTTCTGGACTTAGCCCAAGCTCTTTTGTCCATCTCTCTGTGGCACTTGCTGTTCTTTCTTGTGCACTTTTAGGAGTTGGAGTTCCTGTTTGAGCTAAAGAAGCGATTGACAACATTAATACTGAACTTCCAATTAAAATAAGCTTTTTCATAAATTATGGTTTTTTATTTCTTTTGATACCGAAAATACGAGAAGGTTTAATACACCAACTCGGATTTATTTTTCTATTTCTAAATAATTTCAACCACTAATCCCTACTTGTGTTTAAAATTTGTATGTTTTTTTTCAATTCATAATATTATACCCGTAAATAAGCTCTACAATTTTATGAATAAGAAGATTTTTAAAGGCCTAGGAATTTTTATTGGAGTGCTCGCCTTAGGCATCGCGGGGCTACTAACCTGCATCAAAACTGCCCTTCCAAGGTATGGTCTGCAACAGACCTTATGCCCAAACCATTACCCTTTCACCACCCACAAAAACTCTTTCCGCAACCTCTTCCACCATTCAAGTTTCACAACCTGTTCGGCAGGTAAAGACAAAGCAGTAGCAAATACTTCGATCGTCTTATCAAGCCAGACAACTTGAGTCGATACGGCTTCTAATTTATGTGCTTCTTCTATAAAAAATTGAGCAACCGACTCAGGCAATTCTAGTTTTACCATTCCTCTGGAACTAGAGAACATCACTTCCCTACCCTTTCCTGTTTTCTTACCCATTTTGGTGCTCACCTGATGCCACATGAGTCGATAGCCAAGCGTGTTGGGTTGATCTGACGGAGATTTTTTGAGGTAATTGGCAAGTAGTAGAGGCGGTACTTGCGTACGAGGAATTTTAAACTCAAAAAACTCTTTCAGCGGAACGTCCATTCCAGAACCGTGCATGTAGTTGTACAAAGCCTTTTTCAGCCCCTCTGAGAATAGTTCATGATCCGCACCTGTGGGGTCTTCGTGGTACAGGTCGTTATTGGCAAAGCCTTTGAACTCTGGCCCGACACGTTGCACTTGGTATTTTTCAGGATTGATACCAACGGGGCTGTGCACTGTCATCGCAAACTGATGCCAAAAAGCGGATTGCAATAATCCATTCTCAAACAATTGACGCACTATTTCGAGTGAATCAATTGTCTCTTGTTCTGTTTCGGTAGGAAAACCGTACATCAGATAGGCATGTACCAAGATACCCGCATCGCGGAATCCTTTGCACACCCGGGCAACCTGTTCTATCGTCACACCCTTTTCCATTTTCTCAAGAAGCCGATCGCTCGCCACTTCCAGTCCACCCGTGACGGCAATGCAACCAGATGCGGCTAAGAGTTGACACAGATCTTCTGAGAATGTCTTCTCGAAACGGATATTCGTCCACCAGCTCAATTGCAAACCTCTGCCCAATATTTCCAATGCCAAATCTCGCATGGCCAATGGCGGGGCGGCTTCGTCTACAAAATGGAAACCTGTTTCTCCCGTTTGGGCAATGATTTCTTCCATCTTGTCCACCAAATGCTTGGCTGGAGCTTGATCGAAACGACTGATATAATCGAGCGAAATGTCACAGAAACTACATTTCTTCCAGTAGCAACCATGCGCAATAGTTAGCTTGTTCCAACGCCCATCGCTCCAAAGGCGGTGCATCGGGTTGGGCATGTCGATCACCGACAGATAATCCTTCACTCGCAAACCATTGTAATCGGGGGCAGGAAGTTTGGAATGCGTAAAGTCACCACCAATTAAGGTATTCTTGAACACCACTTTTCCATTCTCCCGTACAAACGTCCGTTTCAGTTGCGGATGTTTTTCGGGATTGGTCAAATGATTGTACAGAGCCAGAATAGGCCCTTCGCCATCGTCTAGCGTGATATAATCTACATAATCAAAGACATTTGGTTCTTCCAATGTGCGCAATTCGGTATTGGCATAGCCACCACCTAGCACGACTTTTGTAACAGGATAATTCTTCTTCACCCAAGCTCCTACTTTTAATGCTCCGTACAGATTGCCTGGAAAAGGAACGGTGAGACAAACCATCAATGGCACTGAATCCTTGAAATAGTCTATCGCCATTTCAAGCAAAATGGTATCTAAATAATTATCAGGAGAGTCCAAGGCTTCCTTTATAGGATCAAACGAAACAGCAGTTCTAGCAATTCGTTCGGCATATTTTGAGAATCCGAAATGTGGCCCAACGGTGGCGACAATCAGATCAGACAAGTCTTCCAAGTACATCGTGCACAAGTAGCGTGCCTTGTCTTGTACTCCGTTGTTGCCGAAGAACCATTCTAAATCTTCTATTTGCTCGAAACGAGAACCTTCTGGAAGATATTGTCGAGCTGAAATTCGATAACCAAGTGTGTAGTTCTTGTTCTGCAAAAAAGAAATGACGGCATTTACGGTTTCCTCGTAGGCTTTACGATTTTGCAAAATGGACGCAAGCGAAGGTGCTAACCTGAAATTCCCTTTTTCAATTTCATCAAACAAAGCAATCAGCCCTTTGCGACTGAATATTTCCAACACCATGTCTAAACCCAAATCGCCTTGTCGGCTTGATATGTTTTATTGCTTTAAAAACCCCGACAGATAGGCCGTGGCTGGATAAGGCGTGTTGAGTTGCGTAAGTGGCGGTATGAGGAGTAGTACTTCGGACAATGGGCGAGGATTTGAAGTACAAAGAACGGAAAACAGAAAGAAGTAAACAATGAGCAATAATCAGTGACTCAAGAGTTAACTTATTCACTCAAGCTGTTCTCTCATTCACCAATCAGTTTCTAAATAAGGCTAGTCGAGTTCACATTAAGTGAACTCGACTAGCCAAAGCAAAAACCCAACTATTGTTCGTGCTTATTCATGACTTTCAATCGCCAGTACAAATAAAACGTCAATATATTCACCGCGACAAGCAGATAAAGCAAGGGGTAGCCGAAAAAGCTTTGATAACTTCCTCCATTTGGGATTTCTATATATGGTACTGTGATCAGCGCATCCAAAGAAAGGGCAATGACTACACTTATGAGACCTACCTTTAGACCATGGTCGTGGTTTCCGTTTTTGTAGTACAACGTAGCACCCAATGTAGCAAAAGGAACAATGAGCACCGCTAGAATGGAAGCTTGCAGGTCTAATGAATCTTTGACGACAGGAACAAAGGCTAGGATCGAAAAGGCTGTAAAGACCAAAGCCCACACAAGCACTCCTATCAAACTGGCTTTTAAAATCGATTTCATATTCATTTGATTAATGGTTTGCTTGAACGGTACTCCATATTCCTGTAGCAGCAGTGTCTTTCACATAGGCCGTAAAATCTTTTGCTTTTCTACCCAACACCTTTTCCACATCATTCGTGATACTTGAGTTTCTGCCATCTAGCACTTCAGTAAAAAGATAATTAACTAGCCATATGTACCCCTCTGACAATTGAAAGGACTTCAACAAATTGACATTCTCATCCAACGTAAGTGGCTGAAAGTGTATCTCGCTTCCAATAGCAGCCGAGATCTCTGCAATTGCCTGCGGAAAAGTCATCAATCTTGGCCCTGTCAATTCATAGATTTTCCCATTATGCTTATCATCCAGAAGCGCTTCGACTACCACATCGGCAATGTCATCGGCATCTGTAAATGGCTCAAGTGCTTCGGCTCTTGGTAGGGCTACAGCACCTGCCAAAATGGGATCTAAAAAGACACTTTCACTGAAATTCTGGTGGAACCAACTTGCCCTTACCACTACCCAATGCGTAGCAGTATTCATCACGATTTGCTCACAAAACTGAGCCTCCTTTTCGCCTCTTCCTGAAAGCAG
>JAYVIX010000013.1:0-4982 GCA_043769845.1 Cytophagales bacterium | reverse complement strand
TCTATTGAGGCTGCGTCAATGCTTTTCTTGGCCAATTCCAAATCTTTGGCTTGAAAAGATTTGATAGCTTCGGTGGCCTTTGCACACGTTTGAGCATAGCTGTTGCCAAGTGCTAAGGCTAGAAATAATGCGATATGTAGGATGTGTTTGCGCATTAATTCACTTGAATGGCTAAGCTTAGCAAACTAGAACTCACATTGAGATTATACCTTTCGATATTCCCTTTATTCAACTCGAAATTTTGTTTATTGTCTTTCACTACAAAGTTAATGGCCGAACCTTTTTTAGTAAGTCCTTCTTTTTCAGTGACTATCAACGTGCTTGTTTTTTTGCATTTTGCAGTTGCGTCATCCAATAAGCCACTTTTTGCTTCGGGAATGAACAAGAGATGGCATTTTTCGATTTCCGATACCGAGCTGTATGTTTTGATGACAATGTTCTGAATTCCTGCTTTTTTGGTAAGAGCGAGTTTTTCAAGTTCCTTTTTCAGATTATCGGCTCCACCACCCAGAATACCGATCACAAATTCGCCTTGTTTGTATTCCTGAGGCCATTCGATGTATTTCGTAAAATTGTAAAGGAACATCACCTTGATCTTTGAAACCGGATCAGGGAGTTGAGCCTTTGACTGAAAGCCAAATGTTGCTAAAAACAGTACTATTAAAAGTCGTTTCAACATTTAAAGAATGCCTAATGAGAATTAGGAACTGTAAATATAGCAGGTGGTTTTACATTTCTGCAAGACGAAATACGCTAATTTTGTTACATCAACGCTAATTTTTCGTGACCAAGCCTATTCTAGTTGTCATTGTGGGACCTACTGCGGTAGGTAAAACGTCCATTTCCATTGAGTTAGCTAAGAAATTCAACTCAATTATACTCTCTGCCGACTCACGACAATTTTATAAAGAAATAAACATTGGTACTGCTAAACCAGACCAAAAGCAACTTTCCGAAGTGCCACATTACTTTGTAGACAACCTGAGTATTCACGATTTCTATTCCGTTGGAGCATTCGAACAAGATGTTTTGGCGTTTTTGGCAAAACATTTCGAACAAAATCGAGTTGCGTTTCTGGTAGGTGGATCGGGACTTTATATTGATGCGGTGCTAAATGGACTGGACGATTTGCCTCAAGTACCCGAGGAATTGCGTTGGCAAATAATGCAAGAAATTGATTCACAAGGACTTTCCATTTTATTAGAAGAATTAAAGGCAAAAGATCCTGTTTATTTTAATGCTGTCGACCGAAGTAATACCCAACGAGTGGCGCGCGCTATAGAGGTGATGCGGTACACTGGCTTGCCATTTTCTTCATTTCTCAAAAAATCGACTCGAACACTTCCTTTTGAAATTGTCAAAATCGGGATCACGGCCGAAAGAGCTTCTTTGTATGAGAACATCAACAAAAGAGTAGACGAAATGATGACTCAAGGTCAACTGGAAGAGGCGCGGCAAATGCATGAATTTAAAGAATTGTACGCGCTGCAAACGGTTGGTTACAAAGAATTGTTCGACTATTTCGAAGGTAAATGTTCGTTGGACGAAGCCATAGAACTGGTAAAAAGGAACACCAGAAGGTTTGCCAAACGCCAACTTACTTGGTTTAGGCGAGACACATCGACCGTTTGGTTTCAGAACAATCAAACAGAAGCAATCGCACAATTGCTTTCTGAAAAACTAAAATAAGTTAGCTATTCATATTATAAATGTCCTCAAAACGCTGGAAATTCAAGCCGCTACCTTCTGAAACCAAGGTGCAAGAACTTGCAAAATCGATCAATGTCAATACTTATTTAGCGACCATTTTGGTACAACGTGGAGTAGAAACATTCGAAGAGGCGAAGGATTATTTCCGGCCAAAAATTGAAGAATTGCATGATCCGTTCTTGATGAAAAACATGGAACGTGCCGTAGATCGGATTTCGAAAGCAATTCAGAACAAAGAAAAAATCTTGATTTATGGCGATTATGACGTTGACGGCACCACGGCAGTGGCTTTGATGTACGATTTCCTTTCGCAAATTCATCCTTTTCTGGATTATTATGTACCAGACAGGCATTCGGAAGGCTACGGAATTTCCTATCAAGGAATTGATTTTGCGTTTGAAAGCGGAGTCAGCTTGATGATTGCGTTGGATTGTGGCATAAAATCGGTCGATCATGTGGCGTATGCGCTTGATAAAGGCATTGAATTTATCATTTGCGACCACCACAATACAGGAGAAATAATTCCTAATGCAATTTGCCTCGATCCGAAACAGCACGATTGTCCTTATCCTTATAAAGAACTTTCGGGTTGTGGAGTTGGTTTCAAATTGGCGCAAGCAATTAGTAAAAAACACGATCTGTCAAATGAAAAAATATTCAATTATTTAGACCTTGTCGCCATCAGTATTGGGGCTGATATTGTGCCTATTACGGGCGAAAACCGGATTCTGACTTATTTTGGTTTACAGAAAATAAATGAAGGAAATCGGGTTGGGATAAAGGCTTTGGTCGAAATTGCTGGTTTCAAAAAGGCACTTACCGTCACCAATGTGGTATTTGGACTTGGACCACGGATTAATGCAGCAGGAAGAATAAAACATGCAAAAGCGAGCGTAGAGCTACTTTTGGCAGCCACCGAACGCGAGGCACTAGAATGCGCCAAGGAATTGAATGTCAAAAATACAACTCGAAAAGATTTGGATTCGGGTACTTTGCGTGAGGCTATCAATTTGATAGAACAAGACGAAAAATTAATTTCAGCCAAAAGCACCGTTTTGTTTCAGAACGATTGGCACAAAGGCGTGATCGGAATTGTGGCTTCGAAATGCATCGAAAAATACTACCGGCCAACTATTATCCTGACCGAATCGAACGGCAAAGCAACTGGTTCGGCTCGTTCGGTAGAGGGATTTGATTTGTATGAGGCCGTGTGCGAATGCTCGGATTTGCTCGAACAGTTTGGCGGACACACTCATGCGGCTGGGCTAACGCTAAAACTCGAAAATATTCCCGCCTTGACCGAACGTTTCGAAGAAGTGGTCGCACGCAAAATTCTGCCCGAACAGACGATTCCTATTATTAAGATTGATTTAGAAATTCCGCTAGAAGCAATTAACGAGAAATTTTACAGTATTTTGGGACAAATGGAACCTTTTGGCCCTCAGAATCTTGCGCCCATTTTTACGACTTCCAACGTGTTTCCTACAAAAGTACGTTTACTGAAAGAAGAACATTTAAAATTCACTCTAAAAATGACCAACGGTGCCGAAATTGATGCCATCGGTTTTGGAATGAGCGAATATTTCGAAGCCGCCTCGACTGGCCACGAACTAGACATTTGCTACACGATCGACATGAACGAATTCAACGGACAAAAAAGCTTACAATTGATGTTGAAGGATGTGAAATTGAGTAAGGCTTAATAGCTTTTTATTTCGCCCAAACGTTAATCCAGACTAAACCTTTCTGAACAATTTCACACTACTTTCTTCGTATTCAAAATACCGCTCGTAGTCTCGTGGCATAGCATCGAAATAACCAATACAAAGCAATCCGCCTTGTTTTAGGCTTTTGTTGAACATTTTCAAGACTTTCATTTTCAACTCGTCATTGAAATAAATCATGACATTGCGGCAAAAAATAATGTCGAACTGGGAAGTCATTGCATCTGTGACCAAATTTTGCTGTTTGATAGAAGCATATTCTCTCAAAAAATCGCGCATGACATAGTTTGCGCCATCCTCATCTTTGAGCATGTAGTTTTTTAAACCTACCCCGTTCGGATTGAATTCTAGATAATTTTTAACATACCTTTCGACCGAATAGGCATCGTAACTTCCTTTGCGAGAGGCTTCTACAAAAGTATCGCTGAGGTCAGTCGCTAGCGCGCGGGTTCTGCTCAAAAGTCCTTTTTCGTACAAAAGAATAGCCATCGAATAGATCTCTTCGCCAGTAGCGCAACCAGCGTGCCAAATGTCTATTTTTTCTTTTCCGCCCCATTGAGTGACAATCTCTGTCGATATTTTTTGCCAAAAATCAGGATTACGGAACATTTCGGTCATCCCTACCGAAATTTCATCTTTCATTTCAAGGAAAAACTCCCTGTCGAAAAGGACTTTTCTCCACAAATCGAGGATCGAAGGCATTTCGTATTTGTAAAGAATGCGTTGTACTCTTCTACGAAAGGAGGTTTTTTCATAGCCACTAAAATCGTAGCCATATTTGGTAAAAATGGCGGTATTCAAAGATTCCAGTTCTTGGTCTGAAATCTCAATGCTCACATTGGTATTCATCAGGTTTAGGCGATAATCGACAGTTAATAGTTCTGCATTTAAGACGAAAAACTCAGACAATCTTCAACTGTATTTCGCTATTGGAGTGTTGTTCGGGATATTCGTTGATGATAATTCCAGTTGCGATTACTTTGCCATTGAGGTCTTTCAAAGGATTGAATACAAAATATAAATGATGCGTCTTACCATCTTGCAACAAACAGTCGATCTCTGTTCGGAAGCTTTTTTGAGTGCCTAGTTCGCGTTTGAAATAAGCCGTAAAATCTTGACCAGTCTCGACTTGTTTGGCCAAATACGAAATCAATTCATAACCTCTAGTTGTTTTTCGAGTGAGTGAAAATGTGCTCATAAAGAGCGGATTGGCATTTTTAATCTTCCAATCTTCGTCTAATTCGGCATAGGGTAAGGCTTCGTTCAGAACCGAAATTTTGTTTTTCAGTTCATTCTCTCGTTCCATAATATCGCTGATGAACTGGGCAAACATCAACACCTTAGAAAGATTGCCATTGATATCCACAATCGGGTTAAAAGAAGCTTCGATCCAAATTTCATTGCGGTTTTTGGTAAGCCGTTTGAACTGACCACTGTTGAATTGGCCTTGAGCAAGACTCGTCCACAGCATCTCCAAATTCTGACGAGTCATTTCGTCATTTGGCAGCATGTGCGCTTCTGTTTTACCTATAAGTTCCTCTTTTTTGT
>JAYVIX010000012.1:0-7361 GCA_043769845.1 Cytophagales bacterium | reverse complement strand
ATATTCAGATACTGAAAAGCATCTGTTTTGCGTTCTTCCAATTCGACAAAGAAATTTAAAATCTTAATGTTCGTAGAAATGTGAGTACGTAATAGTGTTATTTTATTCAATTACTTTATTTAGTATTGCGTTTTAGGAGCTCTTGTCTCAAAATTTTTAACCTTTCAATATGCGTAAGCTTACCTTTCCTCTGGTTTTTATGGGTTTGTCTCTAGGTGCATTTGCCCAAGATCAAACTGAAAATAAAATCCTCAATTGGCATAACAAAGACATGGCCACCGACACGGTAGTAGGAATCAGTACCGAAAAAGCGTACACTGAAATCTTATCTAAGAAGAAATCTAAAAAAGTAATCGTAGCTATTATCGACTCGGGAGTTGATACTGACCATGAAGATATCAAAGACAATGTGTGGGTAAACGAAGACGAAATCCCAAATAACGGAATAGATGATGACAAAAACGGATATATTGATGATGTGCATGGATGGAGTTTCCTAGGAAATGCCAAAGGCGAAAACATTGATCAAGAAACTTTGGAAATGACACGAATCTACAAAAAGAACGCTGCGAAATACAGCAATTTGAACTTGAAAGAGGTACCCAAAGCAGAACAAGCTGCTTTCTTGGAATTTCAACAAGCCCGCTCAGAATACCTCAAAAAATTGGCTGATGCCAAAGTAGAGCAAACATCAGTCAAACAATTCCACAAAAACTACACCCAAAACGACAGCGTGATAAGGGCATATTTGCAAAAAGAGGTTTATTCGGTAGAAGAATTAAAAACGATCGAAACTACGGATGAAAAATTGCAAAAAGCGGTACAGATGATGACTTTCATGATTGAAAGCAATTTCAAAAAAGACGATATTCAAAAATACCTCGACCATGCCGAAGGTTCGCTCAAATACAACCTTAACACCGATTTCAATCCAAGAACTATCATTGGTGACGATCCTGAAAAATGGGACGGCAAACCGTACGGAAGCAAAGATGCAAAAGGTCCAGATCCTAGCCATGGAACACATGTAGCAGGAATTGTAGCGGCCACCCGTCACAACAATATCGGTATGGATGGAATTGCTGACAATATCAAAATCATGTCTGTACGAGCAGTACCAGATGGCGATGAGCGCGACAAAGACATTGCGATGGCCATACGTTATGCGGTCGATAATGGAGCTGAAGTTGTCAACATGAGTTTCGGAAAAGGGTATTCGCCCGAAAAGAAAATGGTGGACGATGCCGTAAAATATGCAGAATCGAAAGGCGTTATTCTAGTACATGCCGCTGGAAATGATTCGAAAAATACGGATGTCGTTCCTTCGTTTCCTTCGAAATACTATGCCAACTCGAAAGAATCGGCTACCAATTGGCTGAGCATTGGTGCTAGCACGATGCAAAAAGGCGAAACACTTCCCGCTTTTTTCAGTAACTATGGCCGAAAAACAGTCGATATTTTTGCACCAGGTCATGAGATATATTCCCTAAAACCGAGCAACCAATATCAAGCAAACAGCGGTACAAGTATGGCCGCCCCTATGGTGACAGGTTTGGCGGCTTTGCTCAAATCGTATTATCCACAACTGACTTATCTGCAAGTGATTGACATCATCAAAAAATCGGGCACAAATCTGGGCAAAGAAAAGGTGAGCATTCCGGGCGGAAGAAAAAAGATGGCAGTGGCCAAAAAAACCAAGTTCAAAAAACTTTCGCAAACGGGAAAGATTATCAATACTTACAACGCAGTAATAATGGCCGAAGCACTTTCGGTCAAATAGATTTTCCAAAGTTCAATGCTTAACGCTTATTAGCCTTTGAACTTTAAACTAAAGAAAGATGAAAAAGCTACAAACGCTTCTATTTATATTAATTATTATTCATTCATCTTTTGCAGAAGAGAGTGATTATAACAGTTATACGTGGGCCGAAAAACCTGTAACTGTTCAACTAACAGGCGAAGAAGAAAAACTTTCGAGCGTCACGATTTCTTCTAAAAAAAGAGTGGAATATCTGATCAAAAATGGTCAACTCGAAAAATACCTCATCACACATACTATTCAGGTGTTGAACGATGATCGCGCGGTGGAGGCTTCGAACAAAGTGTATATTCCGATCAACTATTCGAGCAAACTTGACAATATCCGAGCTCGTGTAGTGATGAACGGAAAAGTGATTTCGGAACAAGGCATGGCCGATGTCAAAAAGCTGGAAGAGAAGGAAGTACAGTACTATCTACTTGCCTTAGAAGGCGTTGGGAAGGGTGCGATGGTCGAAACCATTATTTATCTCCAACTTTCGAGCAGTACATATGCGTCCGAATATTTGCAAAATACGAGCCAGATTCGTGATTGCGAATTCACCCTCGTCACGCCCGATTATCTGATTTTTAACACAAAACTCTACAATTCAGACGTGGCCAAAACAGACACTGTGACAGAAGAAAAACGCTACATACACTATCGTCTGAAAAATGTGGCAGGTGTAGCCGAAGAAAAATATGCATTAAAAAACGCCAACCGCATTCGAGTAGAATACAAATTTGAAAAGAACACCGAATATGCTGCTGCAAGAAGCGATAAATGGAGCGACATGGGACAGGTCTATTTTAAGCGGATCTACACGAGCTACGACAAGAATGCAAAAGAAATCGACAAACTGTTAAAAAAGCTATCGCTAAAAGACAAATCAAATGAAGAAAAAATATTTGCGATTGAAAACCAAATCAAAACCACCATCAATTTGGTACAAGATGCAAAAGACGAAGAATTGGTCGCTACTATTCTGAAAAACAAATATGCCAACCTTTTTGGCATCACTCAGTTGATCGCTTTGGGACTTGACCGTGCTAAAATTCCTTTTGAACTAGTGATCTCATGCGACAAGGACGACAAACGTTTCGATCCTGACTTCGATTCTTGGTCTTTTTTGAACGATGTGGTGATTTTCCTTCCCGAAACCAACACCTATATCACGCCTGGGAATTCCCTTTTGCGCAGTGGCTACTTAGCTGCTGGACTGCTCGGCCAAAGTGGTTTGTTTATCAAAACAACCGAAAATGGAAAATCAAAAACGAGTGAGACAAAGGTTAAAACCATTGCCCTGAACGATATTTCAAAAAGCCTAGACAAGCACAAAATGCATTTGACTTTGGATGAAGATCTCAGCAACAGCACTATTTTATACGAACGTGAAATGAGCGACTATGCCTGCATGGGCGTAAAATCGTACTATTATTATGGAGACGAAAGCCAGAAAAAGGAATTTCTTGAAAACCTGATTACCAACGGAATCAAAGAAATAAAGGTGAGTAATACGAAGGTGGAGAATTTCGACATTACCAATATCATTCAATACAAAGCTCCATTAAAAATCTCGGCTACCCTTACTACCGATGCTTATCTGGAAAAAGCGGGCGACAAAGTGCTACTAAAAATAGGCGAATTGATCGGGCCACAAGAACAAATTTATCAGGAGAAAAAACGCCAAAACCCAATTGATATGCCTTATGCACATTCGTACGAACGCGAAATAAGGGTGCAAATTCCGACTGGATACAAACTGGACGGATTAGATAAGCTGAATATCAACTATTTGTTCGAAGACAAAGAGGGTACGATGTTCGGTTTCAAATCGGGCTACAAAATAGAAGGAAACGAGCTGGTAGTATCGTGTTACGAACACTACAACCGCTCTTCATTCCCAATCGAAAAATTTGAAGAATTCCGTAAAGTGATCAATGCCGCAGCCGATTTCAATAAAATCACGATTTTAGTGACGAAGTGATTGAGTTAGATTACTATTATTTTTTGCCAATCTTGATTTATACTTAAAGTGACTCAAAGTTTTGTCAAACAAAAAGTAAAAACAGAGTTATGTCAATGCAAAAAGCGATCAAGCATGATATATATATTAGTTTTAATTTAGCAAACGACTAATCCCTATTTTAACATGGAACCATATGTTCTGTATTTGAATCTTTTTGTCATTTTCAACCTAAGTTTCATTATTGTCTCATTGTTGTTCAAAAAAAACAGGCAAAAATCTAACTATTTTTTGGCCATCCTAATTTTAGTGATACTATCAACAGCAGTAAATAATTTGATTTTATTTTATTTTCAGTATTCTGATTTTGTATTCACTCAAATTAGCTTTGGAGGCCTAAATCTGGTGTATGGCCCTGTTTTGGTGGCTTTGGTTGCATTTTTGCACGACAAAGAGGTGTCTCGAACATGGAAATGGCATTTAATACCAGCCCTAATATTCTTTTTATATGGGCTCACATATCTTTATCTGCCAAATGAAACCAAAGTCAAATATTATCATGAGACCCTCAATGGTGAACATTTTATAGTAAATGTATTGAACATGCTCATGATCGTTCATGCTCTAGTCTATATGTTTATTTCTAAAAGAGAGTTGAAACGTTTTAAAATTGAAATAGTTGACTCTTCTTTTTGCGTTTTGCAATTGAAGCACCAATGGGCAAACGATTTTGTGAATTATCAGATTGGCGCGGTGTCTTTGATGTTAATTGCATATTGCATTTCAATTTTTGTTTTTTCTAAAAGCACCAATTTTTGCGACATGGTAGTAGGGCCATGCGTTTCGCTTTCTATTTATTCATTCATTGTATTTAAGAATTTCCAATTCAATGCCGTTTATGAACGCGTTTCGCATCCTGCAAATCCGATTATTGAGACGTTTTATCAAAAGAAAAAAGAAATTAAAAACAACCAACATCTACAGCTTGAACTCAAAGAGCGCTTGGAATTACACCTTGTACAAACTAAAAGTTTCACTAACCCAACAATAAACTTGCCCAAATTGGCAGAAGAACTTGATTCAAGCCCAAATTTGCTTTCACAAACCATCAACCAACATTTTGGCGTTACTTTTTTTGAACTAATAAACAACTTGCGCGTAGAGGAATCCAAAAAATTGCTTCAATCAGAAATACATCATCATCTTAAAATTGATGCTATAGGCGAAATGGCAGGTTTTAATTCACGCTCTGCCTTTTTCTCCGTTTTCAAAAAAATGACCGGAATCACACCTACAGCCTATAAAAACGCTGTAAACGTATCCTGAATCCTAAATTAGTAGTCCAGACTTCCTATTTTAGGACTTATTGCGATTTTACTTGTAGGATATTTAAGGCAATTTTCGAATTGTAATTGCACATATAAAATCAAAAGGGCGAAACCCGAAAAGCCTTATGAGTAGGGGGTAACTTAAATAATAATTAAATGAAAAAAAGGTGTACTTTATTTCTAGCAATTGTTTCCACTAGTTTAGCATACTCTTGGGACTACCTTGGAACCAAAGGAACAGGAAATGGGGAGGATTTTGAAATATCCACTAACGGAGATGTTTATGTAGCCGATTATGATGCGGGCCTTACAGGTAGCAACATCTTGCTTCGCGTAAAAAAATTCAATGGCTCTTCTTGGGAAAATTTGCCTAATGCATCGGAAGGCTCAATCATCGGCACTGCTGTTGATATTGAACTAAGTGGATCAGACATCTATATTAGCTATGCTGAATTTGTAAACTTTTCTTACTACAGCGTTTTTGTCAAAAAATACGAAAACAACAAATGGGTCCAGGTTTCCACAAGTCTGCGAATGCCAACAGGTGGTGCTTCGATTTTCGATCTTGTAGTAGATTCTGATGGTGTATGCTATGTATTGGGTGCTGCTGGGCCATCAAGCACTACTGCCAAGATCCATAAACTGGTAAACAATCAATGGTCAGCCATCACAATACCCAATGCGCAAGGACCTACTTTTCATGATCGCTCCTCTTATATAGACGCAAACAAAGACCTGATTTTCCCTATTTCGAAATATTTATTTGTAAACGGAGGACTCGCCTCCGAGATTTCAGTTCTTAAACTCTCAGGAACTACTATTACTTCACTCGGAAACACGGTAAGTACCACCAAAGGAGGTACTTATAACAAATTAAGAGTACTTAGCAATGGCACAATAAAACTGGTAACTTCGGATAATTCCGTGAATACTTTTTATACATTAGAATCGAACGTATGGACAGTAAACCCTATAGAAACTACTATTGGTATAAGCACGAATGCAGATATTGATATTGATGGGAAATGGTACTTTGCCAACGCCAGCAAAATCTTTGAGGAAGGAAATACAACAGCCATCTATACACCTACATCTGGAGTAGTGGCAGATATAAAGTTGTATGATGGCAACATTTATGCGCTAGTTAGTGATGGTGTTATTAAACAACCTGTAATAAGTGCGACAGGATTGGAAAATGGGTCAAGTTTCGAGAATGAAATGGCCATCTATCCAATTCCAACCTCTGAAAAACTAAATACTTTTTCACAACTAAATAACTATGCCATTTTTAATTCTTTTGGTGTTTTGATTGAAAAAGGTACAATATCTGGAAACTCCATTAATGTTTCACAATTGGACAATGGCGTGTATTATTTGCAGTTGTCTGGCAATGGAACAACTTCAAGGACTAAGTTTATTAAACAGTAAAAACAAATGAAGGGCTTCTTCTAACAATGAAGCTCTTCATTTTCACAAGGCGCAATCCGAAAAGCCTTATGAGTAGGGAAAACTTAAATAATAATAAAATGAAAAGAAGTATCACAAGTATCGTAAAAATTGGTCTTGGAATTGTTGCATTTACTCTTTCTACTTCAGTCTTTGCCCAATGGGAAGTAGTGGGTACCGAAGGGTTTTCTTCTGGTGGTGCAGGTTTCACGAGTATTGGTTTGGATGGTAGGTACTGCAGGATTTTCAGTGAGACGAATAAGTTCGCCTACTATTCAAATAGTTTCAGGCACGCCCTATGTTAGATACAATGAACCAAATACTACAAGTGATCCGATTAGTGTTAAAAAATGGAATGGCACCGATTGGGAATTTATAGGCAAAGAAAGTACTTTAAATGGTGATGGCGGTGGTTCTGTAATGAAAATTGTTAATAATATTCCTTATTTATTAACTTCTAATTGGCTGTATAAATTTAATGGCACCGATTGGGAGAAAATGGGAAATAGTATTTCCACTCCTCAAGCACTTGATTTTGACGGAAACACACCATACACAGCTTATAAAGCAGGAGAAACTTTAGTTGTATATAAATACAATGGAACTTCATTTGAGCGAGTTGGAGGTTCTGTTTCTACTTCAGGCAATCCAAACTACATTTCTTTGGCTATTAACAACGGAACACCTTATATAGTGCCTGAACGGAAACATATAACTCATTTAAATACTGACAGTTATCATTAATATTAACAATAAATCATTTATAACTACTCCATTATTTTTTTTATTTTAGGATGAATAGAAGACGATAGGCTTGTTAATT
>JAYVIX010000011.1:0-17636 GCA_043769845.1 Cytophagales bacterium | reverse complement strand
TTTTAAATGCTTTCATATAAGCAATATAGCACTTAAATGCCTGTATTGCTTATATTTACAACTAAATACATGAAATATTTAGGTTTTTAGAGGTGACCTTTAGTAGTCGAAGATAATAATTTAAATAATTATTCGACTATTTTCATCAATCAAAACAACCAATTAGAAACCTCTCAAATTGCTTCTTCAATCGAAATTTTCAATTCAAATGGTCAAAAAGTACTTGAGAAAAAAGACGCTTCAATAACTGACATTTCACGTTTGTCGAATGGTTTTTACATAGCCAATATCACTTTTGCCAATAAGCAAGTGAAACACAAATTCTTGGTGAATAACTAGAAAACGAAGCTTTACTTTCCCTTTTTGCGGTTTACTATTGACTGTAAACTGCTAACTGTATTTATTTTCCTTATTTTAGCATTTAGGTTCAAAGCGAGCCTGAATGCTTTTTGTTTTATTCTGAAAAATGGGCTTCAGAAGTTAGAACTAACTTACAATTGATAACTGCCGACTGATAACTGAACATGTACACTCCTGTATTGACCAAGACAAATATTGCCGTTTTAGGCGGAGGAAGTTGGGCTACCGCAATCGTAAAAATACTCTCGGAAAAAGAAGTAAAAATCAGCTGGTGGATGCGCAACAAAGAGGCCGTCAACCATATCAAGACATTTCATCACAATCCAAGTTATTTGAGCGATGTCACGATCAATGCTAAAAAAGTAAAGCCTGATACCAATTTGTTGAAAGTGGTGGAAGATGCCCATATTATCGTTTTGGCAGTTCCTTCGGCTTTTATCAAGGAAGTGCTTTCGAACTTGAGCTCTTCGCTGTTGCGTGGCAAAACAATCGTTTCAGCCATCAAAGGAATCGTTCCAGGCGAGAATTTGCTGATTTCGGATTATCTAGAAAGGGAATATGGCGTTTATCCTGCCGACTTTTGCGCCATTGTCGGTCCGTGTCATTCGGAAGAAATAGCGATGGAAAAGCAATCGTACCTCACGGTAGCTTGTTCGGAATACGACACGGCTTTTCAGTTTTCGACTTTGCTCAATTGCAGGTATGTGAAAACTCATTTAAATACCGATGTGATTGGCGTGGAATATGCGGCTATCATGAAAAACGTGTACGCGATTGCCTGCGGAATTGCCCGTGGTTTGAATTATGGCGACAATTTTCAGGCCGTGCTAGTGTCCAATGCGATGCAGGAAATCAAGCGTTTTTTGGATACCGTGAAACCGATGAATGCGAGAGATGTAAACGAGTCGGCTTATTTGGGCGATTTGGTGGTGACGGCCTATTCGCAATTTAGCCGAAACCGTACTTTTGGTACAATGGTGGGACACGGATATTCGGTCAAATCGGCACAAATGGAAATGAACATGATTGCCGAAGGTTATTACAGCACAAAGTGTATCAATGAAATGAATAAAAAATACATTGTCGATTTGCCTATTTGCAAGGCAGTTTACAATATTTTGTATGAAAAAATTTCACCGGCAGTAGAGTTTGAAATTTTGAAGAATTTGTTGAGATAATATTTATTTGTAATTAACAATATCGTATTGTTTGTCATGAGAGTATTAGGAGTGGTATTTTTATTGTTTTTCAGTGTTTTTTTTTCGTGTACAAATCATGAAAATGAAGAAAAAAAAGATTTAATCGTTGACGATGCTGAAAATTCAGAATCTGTGCCTTCAAGGCAATCTATACCAATTCAAGGATTGTTAGATGAAAGTATATTAAAAGAATATTTTACTAGAAATCTTGCTTTAGGTTTCCTGAATAATGATACCATTATAGATCGTGCATTTATAGTTAGGGAGGAAGACGAAGGTGATGAGAAATTGCTACTTGTCTTGTTTGGAAATCAAGATGGTACTTTTAACGTTAGTCTAAATACATCTGATTTTATATCTCTCACGGGCTATAATGAGGTAGATATTGTTGATAAAAAATTATTTATTTCATCTGGTGACTCTTGGCAAGGTTCTAATATGACGAGGTATGAGTTTGAGTTTGCAAATAATGAATGGGTTTGTAATCATGCGAATTTTTCTCATGGAGATCATGTTAATTCATGGTCAACAAATGCTGATTTTATAAAAGGTGAATTTTTAATTTCTCATTTGGTTCGTCTTGTCGGAGATATTAAGAAAACGAAAGAAGTGAAAGGTAGCTTGCCAATAAATCATCCTGCGATTTTATCTAAGAATGAAATAGAGAAATGTATAAAAGTAAAAAACGAGAATACATTCTATAATTTGTTTGCTAAGAATGATTTGTGGACTGAAGAAGAAATACTCGATTTATTGCCAGAAAATTACCAATTAATTATTGGTTTATGGAAATCAAAAATATCAGAGGACATGTCAGTTAGTTTTGATGCGAATGGTGGATATAATTTTAATGGTGATATTAACGAAGAATACCAAGAGTTAGAAGGTAAATTTAAATTAAAAAATGATTCAGTTTTGTTTGAATATCCGAGTGATATGCGGTCAACTATTTTTCGGATAGCCACTCTTGATCAAGAAGTAGTTTTGATCAACAATAAAAATATTAAATTTTATAAAGAAAAAGAGAATCGGTCTTTAATTGATACTGCACAATAAAAATGAGACTTTTACTAGCCTTTCTATTCATTTCTAACCTACTTTTTGCCCAGCAAACTTTGCTACAATCTGGGCCAATGGTGGGTTATTCTGAAATGAAAGAAGTACAACTTTGGATTCAGACCAAAGAAACCGCAAAAGTAAAAATAGGCTATTGGGAAAAAGGATTTCCGAAGACGAAGTGGTATACCAAAGATCTGCTCACGACCGATCAGTTTGCTTTTTCGGCTAAGTTGATTGCCGATAAAGTATTGCCAGGCAAGAAATACGAATATGAAGTATATATCAATTCAAAACTGCTAAAATTTTCGTATCCACTTGAATTTCAGTCTCAAACACTTTACCAACATCGTTTCAATGCGCCTGATTTTATATTTGCCTTGGGCAGTTGTACATACGTGAACGATTCGATTAACGACCGTCCGGGTACACCTTTTGGCGGAGGTTACGAGATTTTTGGTTCTATTTATCAGAAAAAACCTGATTTTATGCTTTGGTTAGGCGACAATCTGTATTTGCGCGAGCCAGATTGGAATACTCGTACTGGTATTTATTATCGCTACACACACTCGCGTTCGCTTCCCGAACTGCAACCAATGTTGGCCAATATGCACCATTATGCTATTTGGGACGATCATGATTATGGTCCAAATGATGGTGATCGTAGTTTTTGGAATAAAAAAATCACCGAAGAAGCATTCAACAATTTTTGGTGTAACCCAAATACTAACCAAACTGGCAAGGGAGGAATTACAGGTACTTTTTCATGGAACGATTGTCAGTTTTTCATAATGGACGATCGTTGGTTTCGCTCGCCAAATAGCAGAACAGATGATCGTACTTATTTGGGTAGTGAACAGATTGAATGGTTGATAGATGCAATGGTGTTTAGCAAAGCCACATTTAAGTTTGTATGTATCGGAGGTCAAGTCTTGAATCCTGTGGGTTCAAAGGAGAAATATTCGTTGTATTTAGAAGAATTAAACAAACTTTTGAAGGCGATTGAAGATGCTAAAATTCCAGGAGTTGTCTTTTTTTCAGGCGATAGGCATCATACCGAACTTACCAAATTGCCACGCAACAATAGTTACCCACTATACGATCTTACTTGCTCGCCATTACTTTCTAGAGTGAACCCTCATGACGAACCAAATTATTTGCGCGAACAAAGAACTGTGGTTCGAGAGAAGAATTTTGGGACAATAAAAGTGGAAGGCGAACCCGAAAATAGAAAAATGACGATGACCATTTTCAACTCGAAAGGCGAAAAATTGTGGGATCGTGAAATAAAAGCGAAAGAATTGAAATAAGCATATGTCAAATTTAGAAGAACAATACCGATTAGTGAGTTATTCGGAAACGACTCTGACAGAGTTGATGATTCCTGCTTACGCCAATTTTGGGGGCAAAATACATGGGGGAATCTTGCTTTCGTTGATGGATAAAGTGGCCTACGCGTGTGCTTCGAAACATGCAGGCAACTATTGTGTGACGGTTTCGGTCGATAATGTGGAGTTTTTACAACCTGTGGAAGTAGGAGAAATGGTTTCGATGCGTGCTTCTGTTAATTATGTGGGTTCTACTTCGATGCTAATTGGCATAAAAGTGATTTCTGAAGATTTCAAAAATGCTTCTGTCAAACACACCAACACGTCTTATTTCACAATGGTAGCCAAAGACGACAATGGTAAACCCACCAAAGTGCCTGGATTGATTTTGGAGACACGCGATCAAGTAAGGCGATTCTTAGAATCGATCAAAAGGAAAGAATTAAAATCGATCTATAAAGTAGAACTTGACAACGCCAGAACTTCACTTTCGGTGGATGCTGAGCAATATAAGCTGAGTCAAGAAAGATGCATTTTGGCAGTGAATTTGGAGAAATAGGTATTTGCGAACCGATGTTTTCGTTTAAACGAAAACATCGGTTCGCTTTTTTTAACAGTATTAATAATTCATTTTTATAGTAATACGAATTTTTACACCAATGATTGAAAACGAACAAAATCAAAGCGTTACTTTATATTATCAAGAAGGTGGTAGCGACAAAGTGTACAATGCCACCATCGAAAAAGTAAACGATGGCTTTCTGGTCAATTTTGCTTTTGGACGTAGAGGAGCCACCTTACAAACAGGCACAAAAACCAATCAGCCAGTAACTTATGAGGTAGCAAAAAAGTTTTTTAATCAACTAATTAATGCCAAAAAAGCAAAAGGATATACCGAAGGCGAAACTGGAACGCCATACATCGAAACAGATAAGGAAGAGAGAATAAGTGGAATCAATTGTCAATTGTTAAATCCAATTGAAGAAGAGGACTTAATTGGTTATTTGGAAAATGACATGTATGGCGCACAAGAAAAAATGGATGGCAACAGATTACTTGTCAAAAAAGTAGGCTCGGAAGTAGAAGGAATCAATCGAAAAGGATTACTGATCGCTATTTCGGCTCTTATTCAGCAACAGATTCTTTTGATAAACGGTGATTTTGTAATTGATGGAGAATCAATTGGGGATACTTTCCATGTATTCGACATGCTTTCGGCCGATGGCGAAGATCTTGCCTCACTTCCTTTTCAAACAAGATTTGCCACTCTCCAAACCCTGATTGTGCCAAATGAGATCATTAAACTAATCGTTCTTGCAACCTCTACGAGCGACAAAAAACAACTTATAGCCTCATTGCAAGCCGAAGGAAAAGAAGGCATTGTGTTGAAAGACCTGCAAGCTGGCTATAAATCCGGCCGACCTGCAAGTGGTGGATCGCAGCTGAAATACAAATTTTACGATACAGCCTCGGTAAAAGTAGAAAAAGTAAACCTGAAGCGCAGCGTGAGCATGTGTTTATTAGACGAAGGCAAATGGATTTCGGTAGGCAACGTCACGATTTCGCCCAATTTCGAAATTCCATCGGTCGATGATATTATTGAAGTGCGCTATTTATATGCTTACCGTGGCGGCTCACTTTATCAGCCTACTTATTTGGGCAAAAGGGAAGATCTAGACGAAAACGATTGCCAGATAAAACAGCTTAAATACAAAAGTGAAGTCTCTGATCCTAAAATAGGTTAAATTTGAATCAAAACTTTAATTAATTGAAAAAATATTCATCAGTATTAATTCATCCAGATGTTGCTGGCGGTAGGTGTGCAGGCGAGATTACTTGCACCACGAGCGAAATACAATTTGTTTCGGAAGATTTCCAGTATTCAATCAAACTCAACAATGCGAGCATAAGAGCTGGTGGAGCTGGAAATCGTTTTGTGTTTTTGACCGAAAAAGGCCAAGACTCGATTTCGATTTATACGTCTGAAAAATCCATTCTGAAAGACATCAACATTCTTTCAAATCCTCATTTTATACAAGAAATCTCTTCTTCTAAAAAGACCCTAAATAGTTCGATGACAGCGCTCTACATCGTTTTAGGGTCATTGATTTTGATTATTGGAGGCTTGTTTTTCTTCAAAGATAAAATGATCGAAAAAGTAGCCAAACAGGTTCCCAAAGAATGGGAAAAAACAGCTGGCGACAAATTGTTTAGCACGCTCTCGTTGCAATATCATTTCATCAAAAATGACTCATTAAAAAAAGAGTTTCTAAAGGTGGCCGACCCTTTGTTTAGCCAAATCGAGAAAGAAGGATATGCGATTGATTTGTATTTCGTTCAAAACCCAACGATCAACGCATTTGCATTGCCAGGCGGAAAGGTGATTATTCAAACGGGTTTGATCCAAAATGCAAAGTCATGGGAAGAAGTGATGGGCGTACTGAGTCATGAATTGGCACACGTCACACGCAGGCATCATATCCGAGGAATCATCAATAATATTGGAATTTATACACTGTTGGCCGTTGTGGTTGGCGATGTGAGTGCGTTTGCTGGTACGTTTGCACAGCTCGGTGGCGATTTGGCTTCGCTAGCTAATAGTCGCGATTTTGAAAATGAGGCCGATGAAACAGGCTTGGCTTATCTCGAAAAAGCAAAAATGAAGCCAGAAGGTTTGATTTCGTTTTTCGAAACTCTTAAAAAAGAAAATGCAACTGCTTTAGATTCAGCGATTAACAGCAAAGTGGACTTGTCGTTTTTGTCGACCCACCCAAATACGCAAGATCGGATCGACAATTTGAAAGAAAAAGTAAAATCTATCAAAACGGATGATTTCCATACATTGCCAACTAATTTTAATACTTTTAAAACAGCACTTTTGGAATCTAATTAATAGTTAATAATTAACAATTAATAGTGATGCAAATGAAACCTTCAAGGTTTTAAAAACCTTGAAGGTCTGAAGGTCAAAAAACAAGGAACTAGAAACTTTAAACTAAAAACAATACAGCATGAAGATACATATTGATGGAAAACCCACTTTTGGCTACGTAAAAGTGGAGTTGGAACCAGGCGAAACGTTTGTGGCTGAGTCCGATGCGATGTCGAGCATGTCGGCCGAAATGTCGATTGAAGCCAAGTTCAATGGCGGTTTTTTTGTAGGCTTGGTAAAGAAATTTTTGGGAGGCGAAAGTTTGTTTATCAATCATTATGCCAATACCACTTCGAAACCACTGGAAGTCTATCTGACCCAATCGACCCCGGGCGATGTGGTGATGAAAGAACTGAATGGCGCACCTTATTGCATTCAGCGAGGCGCCTACATTGCTTCAGATTCTAGTGTAAAACTAGGCGTAAAATGGGCAGGTTTTGGCTCTTTGATTGGTGGCGAAGGTTTGTTTAAACTGGAAGCTTCGGGTACTGGAAAGCTGATTTTTGGAGCGTATGGTGGTATTTTGGAGAAAGAAATAAATGGTGAATACATCATTGACACTGGCCATTTGGTGGCTTACGAACCCAGCATGAAACTAAAACCACAATTGGCTGGCGGTATTTTTAGCAGCATTTTTGGTGGCGAAGGTTTGGTAACTCGCGTGGAAGGAAAAGGCAAAATTTACATCCAAACAAGAAATGTATCGGGCTTGGCATCTTGGGTGAACAGACATTTATAATCGAAAGACAATGGAATCTAATATCATACACAACGGGAGTTTGCAGGTGACTATCAAGATGCGACCAGGATCTGCAGCAGCTGAAATAAAACTATTGCCAGGCCAAGAATTTACGGCCGAAGGTGGAGCCATGATTGCGATGAGTCCAAGCGTGAATATGAGTACTTCGACCCGAAATAAAAACTCGGGCGGTGGATTAATGAAAGGTTTGAAAAGAATGTTTTCGGGTGAAAGTTTTTTCTTAAACCATTATTCTGCTTCAAATCAAGAAGGGACAGTTTGGCTGGGCGCAACCCACGCTGGCGACATGTTTGTGAAAGAACTAAATGGCGAAGGATTGATCGTTCAAGGCGGATCGTATGTGGCAAGTTCTCCAGGTTTGGAAATCAACTCCAATTGGCAAGGTTTCAAGTCGCTGTTGTCGAAAGAAAGTCTTTTCTGGCTCAATGTCAAAGGAAAAGGAACGGTGATTGTGAACTCGTTTGGTGCGATTTATCCTGTGCAAGTCAATGGTGAATACATCGTGGACACAGGTCATATTGTCGCTTTTGAAGAATCGTTGAATTTTTCACTCACCAAAGCAGCCAAAAGTTGGGTCAATTCTATTTTGGGAGGGGAAGGGCTGGTCTGTAAATTCAAAGGACAAGGAACGGTCTGGATTCAGTCGCATAATACAGGTTCATTCGGAAGTGTTTTAGGACCAAAATTAAAACCAGTAAAATAATGCAAACGAACGATATCAAAGGCTTTGATTTCAAAATGGAATGCAAGCCTGATTATGGATTTTTGACCGTCACGATTCCTTCTGGCAAAAAACTCATGGTAGAAGCGGCCGCAATGGCAGGAATGGATACCAATATCGAAATGAAATCTAAATTTAAAGGTGGATTTTCGAGGTTTCTATCGGGAGAATCTTTATTCATCAATGAATTTACGGCTAAAAATGGAAGTGGCGAAATCCAAATTGCACCGGCTTGTCCTGGCGATATAGAACATGTGTATTTGTCGAATGAAACCATTTATTTGCAAAACACGGCCTATGTAGCTTCGGACGAAAACATCAAAGTAGAAACTAAATTTCAAGGATTATCAAAGGGCTTTTTCTCTGGAGCGAGCTTTTTCTTGATCAAATGTTCGGGTTTTGGCGATTTATGGTTCAATTCCTACGGAGGAATTATTGAGATTGATGTAACAGATGGTTACGTAGTCGACACCGGCCATATCGTAGCATTTACCGAAGGTTTGGAGTATAGTATTTCCAAAATTGGAGGCTATAAATCCTTGTTCTTCTCTGGCGAAGGTTTGGTATGCCGATTTACTGGAAATGGAAAAGTTTGGATTCAAACACGAAAAATAAGTCCGTTCTTGAGCTGGATCAATCCATTCAGACCTGCTAAAAAGTAGGTTTACTTGACCCTGACTATTTTTAAAACCGCTCAGAATAAATTTTCTAAGCGGTTTTTTTAGTTAAAATAATTTATTTATTTCGATGTAATTTATCCTCGTCAGCGGTCTGCGACCGTTGACGAGGATAAATGGTTTAAAGGGAAATAGTAAGTTGATGAAAACACAAACTTATGCTAAATATCTCATAATATTCTAGCTAATTTTTAATGATCTTATTCGAAATCAGTGAACCATTTATGGAGAATTTCAAGGTATAAAGTCCTGCTGGCTGGTCTTGTAGATTGATTTTAACAACACCTACACCAGCCAAAATAGTCTTATCGAAAACCGTATGCACTAAATTGCCTATTGCATCATACATTTCTAACCTCGCCAAGCCAGCTTCGGATACATGGTATTCAAACATTGCTTCTGAAAGTGTCGGATTTGGACTTATAGAACCGTACAGTTTTGCAGATGAAACCGCCTCGTTGTTTATACCCAATGGCTGAGAAGAAACAGTCGCATTGTCCAACCAAAAGCCTCCAGAAGTGTTTTCGGTTCTAAAATTGGGTTTCAAGGCATTTTGGTAAAAAACACCTACGGAAATCGTATCATTCGCGGCAAAATCTTTGAGCGACAGACTTATTGGCGCAAAATTTGTTTGGCTCGCATTCGACAACAAAAGACTGTCTTTATATTCCCCAAAACCAGTTTGCTTTGAATATTTCAATACTTGAAAAAATAGTGTGTCTGTTTCCAACAAATTGTACTTTGTATACAAATTGATAAAATTTTGTCCTGCAGTTTTCTGAAAGAAAGAGAACATGAAAAAAGAATTCGCTTCCCTTCCTGTTTTTATTTTCAGTGAGGAGACACCGCTTTGTGCATCAGCCGATTTTTCGAACCAGCCCAAATCTCCGCTTTCAAAATAGTTGGACAAATACCAACCAGAAGGCACAAAAGAGGTTTCAAGCTTTTCAAACGATTCAAAATTAGGATTCAACAGATTGCCTTGACCGACAGGAAACTTGCAACAAGCCAAAGTGCCAGAAAATGCCAAGTCATCTACTTCGACAAAGCTACTTTCATGGCTTTCGATGGGTGCTGAAAAATCGGAGAAACTGATTTTCTTGGTAGTGATCATCAGAAAAACCGAATCGTAAGAGGTCACATTATTGAATAACATTTCGGTAATACTTAGTGCATTCACTTCGAATGAAACATAATCGGATTGATTGCCTCGGATAGTTTTTATACCTATAAAGTTGACTTCTTTGTTGCGAGAAACTCCAAAACCAATCATTCCAGCCTCGTCTGCACCGAAACGGTACTTTATTCTGCCCGAAAGTTTGGCAGGCACATTTTTTGAAGGAAAATAAATAATTGCCGTAGCTGGATTAATTTCGCCTGTATTACCTTTCACATTTCTCAAGCGCATAGCACTCCCTCCTTTTCCATCAGAAACTTTGCTTACAAAAATAGAATCTTGGTTTACACCTCCTATACAGCTCCAGCCTTGTGCGGGTTCGTCTGGATACAGGTTAGGATAAGCAGGAAAACGATTTGTCCATGATTCGAAATTGCCGTTTGGAATCGTTTGTGCAAAAGTGGCTGTCGTACAAATGGTTAGAAGCGAGATGAGTATTTTTCTGAGTTTCATAGTGTATTGATTTATTATTGCTTGATGAGTTTTCCAGTGTACGGTTTTCCGTTTACGACTATTTTGTAGATATATAATCCAGGCAATTGATTGACCAAAGAAACCGTTGCAGAGTTATTGCCTGATGCCAATATGGTTTCATTCAAAACCTTACTTACCGGTACTCCATGGGCATCATAAATATCCAACGAAACAACGGATGTTTCAGAAAGATAAAAACTAAGTATGGTTTCTGAATTAAAAGGATTGGGTACCGCTTCCACCTGAAAGGTAGCCAAAGGACTATCCTTTTCTCCTTCATTTATCCAAGCCTGAAGGTCAAATTTCTGAGGTTCGTTGTTTGAAGTAACCTCTGGTTGCCTTGAAAGAACCGCTTGTGGCTCATCTGATTCTTTTCTTAATTGCTGCCACACTTGGTCTCTTGGCAATGTGGTACTGACCGTGTTGAAATTTTTGGTACATGTACTATAGGTGTTGTATACCACATCCACCGTGCTATTTCCACTATCGAATCCATCGTCAAAATAGACAAAGTTGCCATATCCTGTGCCTACACTAAACGTGACATCGCTATTGGAAGCCAATACTACGTCACCTATCAAAGAACGAGACGGAACCTGGTCTACATTTTTGCCGACTGCAATGTATCCTCTTGCCTCAAAAGTATTTTTGTATCCATCAGGGAAAGGACGATTTTGAATAAACAAATTATCAGGGCTAATTTCTTCCATCATGAATTTTGGCTGAGAAAAATCAGCTCCATTTTCCCCAAAATCCATGTAGGCATGTTGTGAATTCCGATTATGCCAATAAATTGCATCAAAAGGTGTGAAACTTTTATCATGAGGATATTGCCCTTTTTGCGATACATTCTCAAACCACGAATTTGTATTAATATCCAACGCTCCAACTGTAGGCACAAAACAATAATTGTCCTCAAAATTAACCTTTCCGAATGGCCATAACCGTACACTTTTATCTACCACCGTGAAATTTACTGCTGGCGTATATTTCAAACAACCAGTTCGTTGTGGTCTTGAAAAATCAGGCCATAAACACTTTCCTCTACGATTTCTGTAACCACATGGAAAGCTTATTTGCGCAAGAATACATTTTTCAGGTACTTGTACTTTCCAGTTTACCCCAAAATCCCAGTACGTATCATTTATCTTCGTAGCAAAGCTATCTACTCCAAATGTTGATAAATAATTACTACCACCAGGGGCATGGTCAATGTTGGCAGCATCTATACTTCCAACCATTGAATACAAGGCTGGTTTTGGCCATTGGCTCGCTGTCTCAAATTGATTAATAGCTAATTGAGTGCCAAAAAGTGTGTTTTCTATCACACCAACTCCATTTCCTGGCATTGCAAACCACCTTTCTTCTATCTTAAATGGGCACCATCTGAGATGGATATCTCCAATGGGACTTCCAAACGTTTCATTTACAGCACATCCTGCACCCGACCAATCAAAATTCTTTTTACCAGCCCACATGTTGTCTTGTGCCGTACCATTTGCGCCATTTGCAATGGCCACCATTCGGCACTTGCTTGGATAATTGCCCAGTGCTGCAAGTTTTGATAAAAATAAAGATCTATTCTGGTTCCCTTTCATACCATACAGCATCGCTGACATCTGATAGCCAGCCGTTTGCGTGACACGCTTTTTCCAATTGGGAGTGATGTACTGGTCGATGTACGAAATAGGATCTAAATGACGCAAAACACTAGGTCGTGCACTCCTAAATTGATTAATAAAATTAAAATCTCCTGTAAATTTGTCTATAAAAGCCTGAAGTGCTAAAGGCACGTTTGCGCCTTTGTGCGGAGTATCAAAACTAATGTATTTTTCCACCTTGTGGTCGCTCCCTTCTCTTTCCATCTTTGCCAAGGCATACCTACAAATGAGCCCGCCCATACTAATACCCATCAGCATCGGGCGATGATAATAGGTACCATAAGTAGTATGATTATTCAAAACCTCTGTATCTACGTCTTTCAGCAGCTGTTCTACCAAAAGAGCATTGTTTTCTATGGCCTCGCCATTGTTCAATAGATTAACTATTATTACGTCCCAACCATCATTGCGAAATTGATCTAAAATAAATTTTCTAACCATGATTCCATTTTCATTAACAAAAAAGCTACCCATAGAACTTCGAATTGCACTCAAATCATTTGTTCCATCAACATCAAATCCCTCGCAAATAATAAAAGGTTTTGTGATTTTATTAGAATGGTTGCTATTCGCACAACTGGAGGTTTTATACCAAACACCTATTTCTGCTTTCACCTTAAAAGAAGTTTGAGGAATAAAACGCTCTATGGTGAATTTTTTATCTTGCGCAAGACAAGTCAAACCTAAAAAGAGTAAAAATAAGAGTCTCATACACTAAATTTTTTTAAATATTTTTTTGCCATTATTGGTAATAAATCCCACTATACCATCAGTGTTAAAATATGTAGAAGAAAGACTATCCAAACTATTTGGGCGGTAGCTATTTAATTTAGCTTCATATACATTCGAGAAAAATTGGTCCGAAATCTTTATTTTGTCGTAAAAAGTCATATCAGATAATTTATTTACAGAAGATACACTCATTTCAAATAGCCAATTTCCCGTTTCTTTTGAAACATAAATAGTTCCTGGGTTAAAAAAAGATTTATTGCTAGATTGAAATTGACAATAAAAAGTCACATTTTTTTTATGAACACACCCCACACCAGGAGACCTATAAGCCCCCCATTCTGCTTGAATACATTCGATGTAGACTGTGTCTTGATCTGGACTTACAAAAGTACTTGTGTAACCTTTGTAATATGGGAGTAGAGATTTTTCTAATGAAGGAATTTCTTCTGTTTTTGTCTGACAAAAGCCAAGCATTAGCCCCATTAACAAGATAAAAAATATCTTTTTCATTTTCAGTATTTTACAAGTTATATAATAAATCCTTCACATACAAAATAGGGCTTAGTCAATTTACCAGCGTGATTTGAATTAGCACAGGTTTTATACCAAACACCTATTTCTGCCCTAACAGTAAACGTGGTATTGGGAATGCCTTTTGTTAATTGAAATGTTCTATCTTGAGCATAAACAAAACCTGACAGAACAAAACAAAAAATACAAGTTATTATTCGGTTTTTCATTTTAATTCGTTTTAATAAAAAATGTATCGGATTTGTTAGAAGTAAAAGCAACAATACCGTCACTTGCTAGTAAAACTGTATCCGTTTCGGTTAGAATCCTTGCTGTTCTTACATATACATTATCAAATTTCATCCCCCTAACAATAATCTCAGGAGTTATTGTGTATAATTCATCAGACCCAACTATGCCTATAAACCAATCTGGATTAAATTTTTCTATATAGTAGTCATTTATTGTCCAAACTTTATTTTGCAAAGTATCTAATCGTGAAAACTTCACCACAAACTTCATAGTTCTTGACTTTGGCTTATTGCAAAACAAATGCTGGTTTTTTATGCTTTCAGAAAGCTCATCTTGGGCATACTCGCACCTGAACACTACTGTATCTTGGTTTTCGTTTGCAAACTTGATTATCTGCCCTGGAAAATAAGGCAACATGTTCCGCAATTCTGCGGGATAATACTGAACATCGGGATTTTTGCAACAAGAGGCAACTAATAGCCCAATTAAGAATAGGAAAGCTATCTTTTTCATAATAATATTTATAATATTTTTTACATCAAATCATTTCGCCTATGTTTTTACCTGCAAGCATTCACAGAAAGTCTGTTGGTGAAAACACCAACAGAGGCAAAAATACCATACAACATAGCCGACATCTGATAACCAGCCGTTTGCGTCACACGCTTGTTCCAATTGGGTGTGATATACTGGTCGATGTACGAAATAGGATCAAATTGGCGTAAAACACCTGGTAAAGCACTCCTAAATTGGTTGATAAAATTAAGATTGCCCACAAATTTGTCTATAAAAGCCTGAAATGCTAGTGGCACGTTTGCGCCTTTGTGCGGAGTATCAAAACTGATGTATTTTTCCACCTTGTGGTCGCTCCCTTCTCTTTCCATCTTTGCTAAGGCATACTTACAAATGAGCCCACCCATACTTATGCCCATCAGCATCGGGCGATGATAATAGGTGCCGTATGTGGTATGATTATTCAACACCTCAGTATCTACGTCTTTTAGCAACTGTTCTACCAAAAGAGCATTATTTTCTATGGCTTCGCCATTGTTGAGTAGATTAACAATTACGATGTCCCAACCATCTTTTCGGAGTTGATCGAAAAAACGAAACCTGTTGTCAATAGGATCACCATCGTTATTTACTACTGACATTGTATGATAAATCTTATACAATGTATTTGCACCATTCAGATCGAATCCTTCACACAAAATAAAGGGCTTCGTCAATTTTCCTGAATGATTTGAATTTGCGCAAGTCTTGTACCAAACACCTACTTCTGCTCTTACTGTGAAAGTAGTATTAGGAATGCCTTTGGTCAATTGAAATGTTCGGTCTTGGGCATTTACTGAACAACCAATAACCAACAAGAAAACAAACAGAATAATATTTTTTTTCATGCTAATTTATTTTTACAAAAAGCGAATTGGTTTTTTGTGAGGTGAAGGCAATTATACCACTATTGGATAGGACAACAGTGTCCAAAGTATTGTATGAAACAGAACCTTTTTTTAACAATATATTTTCGAATTTTTTACCTCTAATTAAAATTTCAGATGTCATATTCATTGATTCATCTGATCCGTAAATTCCTAGATACCAATCAGAGTTAAATTTAGTTATATTATATAAATCAAACGTCCATACTTTACTTTGTAAAGTATCCAAACGTGAGAACTTAACCTCAAAGCTCACAGATTTAGATTTAGGTTTAGAACAAAATAAGTTTTGACTTCTACCTTCCGAAGATACGTCTTGTGCGCTTTCACATCTTAATACTACTGTATCTTGGTTTTCGTCAGCAAACTTGATTATCTGCCCAGGGAAATAAGGCAACATATTCCGCAATTCTGCGGGGTAATATTGTATGTCAGTATCTTTGCAACAAGAGGCAAAGATGAACCCAATTAAGAATAGGAAAGCTATCTTTTTCATATCATCATTTTTATTTATATAAAATCATTTATTATATCTTTCAATATTAAATGTTCTGTCTTGTGCGACTAACTTAAAGACTCCAAAGAACAAACAATATAAAATGATATATTTTCCATACGATTACAAAAGAAATATTAGATCAATTGTTAATTTAGTCGCTCAAAAAGCATTGTTTGGTTTTTTGCAGTAAATGCACACAATCCTGTTGCATCTAGCAAGTATGTTTCTTTTGTCACTTTTGGGTATGTAGAGGAGTAAACAATTGCGTAAACATTGTTATAAGTCCGATTCAAGATTACAATTTGGTTTCGAAAATCGTCACTTACTTTTAAACCGCTTCCAAATGTGCAATTGGGGTCTTGAGTGTTTCTCTCATTCGAAATTCCCATACCATTTTGAATTACGATTCCCTTTCTTTCCAAAGTATCCAGTCTCTCAAAATCAATGACATATATGAAATGACTCTTAACACCTACAAAACCTCTCCTTCCTACTTTTTCTTCATGTTTCTGTGTTGTTTTTATTATGACAGTATCGTTGGTGGCATTACATAGATAATAGAGTGTTGCATTGTCAGGAATGGTTAGCAATTGTTTACATTCATCCCAGCTTAAATTATTCGTTTTTACCTTATCAATCTTTTTTATGCAACCACTAAATAAACTAGTAAGGATAAAAACGGCCAAGAGTGCTAAACTGAAAACTTTCATCTTACTGTGCTTCAAAAAGAAGTTTCAAAACGGAAGGGCCATTGGTACTTGGGAAACGAGTAGAATCGTCTGAAACAAAGCCCAGTTGGTCTGAATAAGTCAGCACCATTCGAGTACTTGTCAGTACCTCTATTTTATAGGTGGTTCCATTTAGTTGAATAGAATCGCCCACAAGTTCAAAAGAGGAAGGCATCACAAAACGTCCGTTTTGGGTACAAGTAGTGTCCATGGCAGCTATTTGGTCGTTGCGAAAGAATTTATATCGCATAGACGTCAAACAAGCCTTCATTGTAAATCGAGGGACTTCGTAGTCATTAATCAAGAACTTGGTATGTCGCCATACTTTTTCGCCACTGCCCGATAGGTTTGTCAAATAGGTGCTAGGAATGGAATGAGAGCACAAAGCCAAAATAGGAACGACAAGAATAAATGCTAGTCTATTTTTCATAACTATTTGCTTTTTATTTGGTTGATTTCGGCCTTTAAAACTTCATTTTCCTTCTTCATCTGCAACAAATACAGCGTATTCTCCTCTATTTTGCGTAGCAGAATGGCATTCATTTCTACCAAATCGATGCCTTGTGCTTTTACCTCTTGCTCGGAAGGGACGTTTGGCAGATGGTGTTCTTTGGCAATGTATTGCTCCACTTTTTCGAGTGGCATGAGTTCATAATTGGGCTCAAACACAAAATCAGACCAGCCGTTCACGTCACAACGCAAGCCTTTGGCCAATATTTTGCCATTCACATACATTTTGTAGCCAGCTGCTTTTTCGACACTGGTGCCTATCAAAACATTACCACTTAGGTAAGTGATATTAGTACCTGCTTTTGACCAGAAACTACCTGGAGTTGCTATTTGTGCACCCTGTGCCGAATAAAAACCAGAAGAAGTCAGTTTTGTGCCATCAGGAAAAATAAGCCCATTGGTACTGGTACCGTTCAGTCGAATGTTCCCAGTTACATGCAAACGTTCGGTAAGTGGTGCAGTGTAATATCCAATGCCTACATTTCCGTTGTTATTTTGAAAAATCAAATCTTTGGGAGCTTCTGGCCCCGAAGGATCTTTGCATTCATGACTGTTGATGATAGAATATTCTTGGTTGTTGGGATACAAATCATGTGAAAAATTCAAGTAATGAGTACCACC
>JAYVIX010000010.1:0-18938 GCA_043769845.1 Cytophagales bacterium | reverse complement strand
ATTGCTTTTTACACGCAAGATTGCTCCCAAATAGTCTTCGCGACCAACCACCATCCCCACACGCCAGCCAGCCATGTTAAATGATTTCGAAAGTGAATTCAGTTCCACAGCTACTTCAAATGCTCCTGGAACTGAAAAGATACTTATTGGAGCTTCTTCATTCAAAACCAAACTGTACGGATTGTCGTGGCAAAGAAGAATGCTGTGTTTTTTCGCAAAAGCAACCAATTCTACAAAACGATCATAGTTGGCCTTTGCGCCAGTGGGCATATGTGGGTAATTGATCCACATTAATTTCACACCCTTCAAGTCTTGTTTTTCAAGCTCATCCAAGTTTGGATACCAACCTGTTTCTTCCGTCAAATCGTAGGGGATGATTTGGGCACTTACCAAATTGGAAACTGAAGTATAAGTTGGATACCCCGGATCTGGCACCAACACCTTATCTCCTGGATTCAAAAAAGCCATCGAAATATGTAAAATTCCTTCTTTCGAACCCAAAAGTGGCAATACTTGGTTGATAGGATTAAGCGCTATGTTATAGGTACGTTGATAAAAATCGGCAATTCCCGAACGCAATTCTGGCAAGCCACGATAAGGTTGATATCCATGATTCTTAGGATTTTGGGCTCCATCTGTCAACGCTTTTAGAGTAGCTTCCGAAGGTGGCAAATCTGGACTTCCAATTCCAAAACTGATGATGTCTTTACCCGAATCGATCAGTTTTTTTATTTCTTCCAGCTTCTTTACAAAATAGTAATCTTCTACTTTCTGAAGTCGCTGTGCTACTGAGATTATCATAAATGATGAATTATAAGTGATGAATTATGAATAGAGCTCCTGAATTCATCATTCATCACTCATCATTCATAATTCTAAAACGTTTCTCCTTTTTTGTATTGTCCTAGAATGTTCAGATCGAAACAATAATCTTGAATTTCGTCCAAGACATGCTTATTTGATTCTTCATTGTCCCAATCCAATTCTAGGTAAAATGTGTACGTATCTTGTCTGCCCAAAACAGGAATGGACTGTATTTTGGTGATGTTCACATCGTATTTGTACACAATGCCCAAGAGCTTGTACAAACTTCCAGGATCATCAGGTAAGCGAAGTGAAATGGTCGCCTTGTTTGCATTTTTTGCTTTCAACGATTTGTCTTTCGTGATGACAAAAAACTTGGTATAGTTTTCCTTAAATGTTTCTACACTCGTGTGCATCACTTCCAAATCGTATAAATCGGCTGCCAAACGCCCAGCGATGGCAGCAGCTCCTTTTTCTTGGTTTTGGAAAACATCCTTGGCGGCATCGGCTGTATCATAATATTCCTCCACATGAATGTGGGGATATTGCGACAGAAATTCCGAACACTGCAACAAGGCCATGTAATGCGAACGTACCACATGAATATCTTGCATCGCTTGACCAGGTAAAGCCATGAAATTCAGTACGATACGAAGTCGGATTTCACCTATTATGTTGAAACCATAATTTTGAATAAGTGAATAATTGCTCAAAATGGTTCCTGCAATCGTATTTTCAAATGCAATGACGGCAAAATCGACCTCACCATTTTTTACTAATTCACACAAACTTGGAAACGTAGTACATTGTACTGTTTCAGCCAAGTTTGGGAAATAATGACGCGCTGCAATGTCATGAAATGAACCATCGCCACCTTGAATCGCTATTTTTAATTTCTTCTCCATTCGTAATAAACAAAAAATCCCGCTTCATGGGCGGGATGGCAAAAAGGCATATGATTCCGATTAGCAATCCGCAGAGTAGCTATGTTCACTAAATCGAGAATTTACAGTCTTTTTCATTTCGGCTGCAAAGCAAGCATATTTTGTGGCAAGTTCAAAGTTTAGTATATCAGAAAAAGGACTTTCAAATTTATGAATAATTATTTATTTATATAAAACCTGTCAGGGCTGAGATATTTGCCTTATTTTCTGAAATTATCAGGAGTCTGTAAAATATTTAATTGACGAGTTTGGCACACTCCCAAATAAACTCGTATTTCGCAGTCCAATAAATTTTTTATAAATGACAATACACAGAGAAGGGTATAAAATGCTTGCCTTCACAGCACTCGGTTGCATGGCTTTTTCGGGTTTATTATGGTTTGCATTGGGCGAAAATCATATCGTCACTACGATCGGAATTGTATTATCGGCACTTTTTTTCTTGATAATTCTTCAGTTTTTTCGTAACCCAACAAGAACTACCGTTATTAATCCAAAACATATCATTGCGCCTGCCGATGGCAAAGTGGTAGTAATCGAACGAACACATGAAGACGAATATTTCAAAGACGAGCGTATTCAGGTTTCTATTTTCATGTCTCCAATCAATGTTCATTTAAACCGTCATTCGATTTCAGGAATCGTGAAATTTTTTAAATATCACCCTGGGAAATTTTTGGTAGCTTGGCATCCAAAATCGAGTACCGAAAACGAACGTACTACAATGGTAGTCGAAACTCCTTCAGGCACGCCAGTATTGATGCGCCAAATTGCTGGAGCTTTAGCCAAAAGAATCAAATGGTATGTAAAAGAAGGTGATCGTGCGATTCAAGGATCCGAATATGGGTTTATTAAATTTGGATCAAGAGTAGATATTTTTCTTCCATTGGATACCGAAATAAAAGTACAATTGAACGATCGCCCTTTAGGTGGCGAAACTGTAATTGCTGTTTTGAAATAATCAATATTTCTTAAAAGCAAAAAGGCCAAGCAAGTGATGTTTGGCCTTTTTGCGTTATGGCTCAGCAATGATTGGTGGTTTTTGATTCAATTCAAAAGTCAAACCCACAAAATGTACCACACCCAATCGGCTATGAAATGAAAGTCCGTAGTCGAAATTCCATTCTTTTAGCT
The DNA here is from genome assembly GCA_043769845.1 of Cytophagales bacterium. Lineage (GTDB taxonomy): Bacteria > Bacteroidota > Bacteroidia > Cytophagales > UBA9547 > UBA9547. The sequence goes on along the minus strand of JAYVIX010000010.1, from coordinate 16,056 downwards.
TGAATCCTAAACCGAAATATCCATTTGCAGGTGATGAGTTAATTCCCGTTCTGATTTTAATCCATTCGATCAATTTATATTCCAAACCTGCTTTTAAATTGACAGGATAACGACTGTCTTTTTCAATTTCGGCCGAAAGAATAACCAAATCTGAAGGCAAATAAGTAAACCCTGTTTTCATCAAAACAGGATAATAGAGCGATGATTCTTTGGAAATTTTTGCCCTCGTCATATTATACACATGCGCACCGTAGTATATTTTTGGCGAAATCTCGACCAAACCGCCAAACTGAAAAGTGACCGCACGAGCTACTCCATTGCCTGATACCGAAAGATGATGCACGCCAAAACCGCCACCCAACGAAAATAAACGTATTTTCTGTGCAAATGCCAATTCGATTCGGCTATGGTTCATCAACTCGTCTCCGAAATGAGTGAAACCTCCTGCCATTTTCGAATCATTGATGGCATGATTGTAAGCGAATGCTTTGGTATTCAAGCCTGCAATGCCGTACCGATGGTCGACAAATACAGCTGCACTTTGTTTCGAATCTTTAGCAATGCAACTTGGGTTCGAGAAAAGAGAAAATGCGTCAGTAAGAGCGACAGCTGTATTGCCCATCGAATTGAGCCGAGCTACAATGGGCATCAAGTCTTGAGCAAGGATATTCATGGAATTCAAGATAAAAACCAGAAAACCAACTGTATAATAGTTTTTCAAAAATGTGGGACATCCAAAAAATAACAATTCCGTAAAATTAAAACGTGATCCGATTTTCTATTTTGTCGAAAAGTACGAGATTGGCTCAAATAAATGAAATCAAGCTTGGCAATGGCCGAAACTACATTAGACGAAAATAATTTAAAAGCCCTCGTTTCGCTACTAAGCGATGACGATAAGGAGGTTTTGAGCCATGTTCAAGGGCAAATCATTTCCCTGGGCTCGCATATCATTCCGTTTTTGGAATACGAGTGGGAAAATAATTTAGACTCGACAGTTCAGAGACGGATCGAAGATCTTTTACATACCGTACAGTACGAGCAAGTAAGAACAAGGCTTGCCAAATGGGTAGTCGAAGGGGGTGCGGATTTGCTTGAAGGACTTTGGATTGTAGCCACATATCAATATCCTGACATTGAATACAATAAATTAAAACAAACTATCGAAGATATTTATTATGAAGTTTGGCTCGAGATGAAGCCTGATCTTTTGCCTTACGATCAAGTGAAAATTCTGAACAGTGTGATTTTTCAAAAGTTGAGATTTAGTGCCAATACCAAGAATTTTCATTCGCCCAGCAATTCGATGATCAATGTGGTCTTGGAAAGTCACAAGGGCAACCCGATTACACTTTGTGCGGTGTATATGCTGATCGCACAAAAGCTAAACCTTCCTATTTTTGGCGTCAATCTTCCTAATTTGTTTATACTCACTTACAAAATAGACGAAACGCAATTTTACATCAACGCCTTCAATAAAGGGTTAATCTTTTCAAAATCAGATATTGACAATTATATTCATCATCTCAATCTTTCCTATTCGCCTATTTTTTACGAACCCTGCAGCCATATCGAAATACTGAAACGAGTGCTTCGCAACCTGATCGTAGCCTACGAAAAACTGGGCGACCAACACAAAGTGAAAGAAGTAAAAGACATGCTCTTCTCGTTTTCGAATGAAGGAGGAACAGAATAAGTTTCTCCTTTTTGATTAACAAGATATTTACTTAGTTTAGCAGGGTATTTTTGCTAGACTATGCCCCAAAATCATCCAGAATGGCAAAAACATTTTGCCACCCTTCCAGATACTGGCCCGCTTTATACCGAAACAGATCTTTCGAATTTTATTGTCGAACCGTGGAATGCCGCCACTTCGCTTGCATTTCTTCTGCCAGCAGTTTATTGGGCGTATGTCTTGCGCAAGGATTTTCGCCAAAATTGGTTTTTACTTTACTGTTCTACACTACTATTTATTGGCGGAATTGGTAGCACGCTTTTTCACGCTTTTCGATCGTCCCAATTTCTGATTGTGTTGGATTTTCTCCCAATGGCGATTGTCACATTAAGCATTTGTATCTATTTCTGGCACAAACTATTGAAGAAATGGCATTGGGTTTTACTAATAGTATTACCTTTTTTTGCACTTCGATACCTCATTTTTGACCAACTTGGCCATCATAATTCAATCAATGCTTCTTATTTTCTTTCAGGCACATTGTTTTTTGTTCCCATCCTTTTTATCCTATTGAAAACCAACTGGCAAAATGCGTTGTTGGCTTTTTTAGGGTTGTCGTCTTTTGTTATCTCATTATTTTTCAGACAGATAGATGCTTGGAATCCTCCACTTTTTAGTATAGGCACGCACTTTCTTTGGCACATTTTTGGGGCTATAGGAGCTCATTTTATTGCAGCTTTTATTTGCAAAACTGAAAACGCAGAAATTTAGTACATTAATTTTTGTTAATTCATTTTGTGAGAATTTCAATCAAAAAACATCACAACGAACGAATACGAGTACTTTGTGCAGGACACGAACAATTCTCGCATATTTATAGCCAAATTGGTACACTAGATAAAGAACATCTTTTACAGAATATCCCTACTTTCTTTGGTGTATCTAACAAAATGGATATTTTTGCGATAGTCTAAATACTATAAAACCATGAAAAAAACCTTTAAACACATTTTTATGTTGGCGTTGGGTTTAAGCTCAACGTATTCCTTCGCTCAGTTGTCGACCCGCGAAGATGATCAATCTACTTATAGAATTGGAACTCGTCCTGTGAAAGGAAATTTTTCGTACCAAATCTCTGCTAAAGTAAGTGATGTAGCAGGTGCAGTAGAAGATGTTGTGGAAGAAGAAGATGAAAACGAAGGTGGTCCATTGAGATATAAAACGAGCATATCTTTTGTGAACTTGAAGTATTATTTAGCCAACAACCTTGTGCTAAGAGGAGGAATGGACTTGGGTAAGGAGAAGAAGCTTGTTGAAGCTACGGGTAAAAACGACTATAAATACACTAGAAAAAAATCGGATAGATACACCGTTATCAATTTTGGTCTTGAAAAACACTTTGCCACAACCAATTTTCTTGACCCATATGTAGGGGCAGAAATTTATGCTGGTCGTCTTGCTAGTACAGATAATACCACAAATGGAGGTGATCAGGTTTCAACAGAGACTACCAAAAAAGGTTCATCGATGCTTTATGGTGCTGGTGCATTTTTTGGTATTCAGGGTTTTGTAGCAGATCTACCTTTGTCTATTGGATTTGAATGGGGTTTTTTGGGCTTAGGTTATTTGGGTAACAAATACAAAGTGGAAGAAAAACAGAAGGTAGCTGGAGTTACTACAACTACAAATTGGATAGAGTCTGCTGTAGAAGGAAAAGAATTTAGAGAAGATGTAAATGGTGGACAAGCCGAAACATTGAAGGCAAAACAATTCGATTTGTCTGGTTTATTTAGAGTTAATATCTCTTACTACTTTACAAAATAGGAAGAATGAAATCAATAAAAATTTTATACTTAGTAGCCGCTACTGCGCTTTTAACTTCTTGCTTGGGAATAAGAGAAGAGCGTTCATTTAAAGTTTCGCCAAACAATTCGAACATACGCTTCAATACTAGCATGTCGGATTTGAAATATTTGGGAGACGTAACTGGTACACTTACTTATTCGGAATATTTTGGTTTCTTGAAAGTGTATAACAACAATACTACCAAGAAAAGCTTCTTATACATTAACGGTTTTGGATTGAGCGCATGGTCGAGCAGAATCCTTTACGACAACATCGCGAAGTACGAAGATGCTGAAATTATCATGCCCATCGTAGTACAAGAAAATTCGTTCAACATGATGTTGGGTCGAAAAGTAACGACTACTATCAAAGCGAAAGTCTACAAATTCAAATAATGAATTATTTTCACCATTCAATCAAAAGCAGGCTAACATTAGCCTGCTTTTTTGTTCTTTCTATATTTCTGATTTCTTGTAAGAAGAAATCAGAGGACTCGTTTTTTTATATCGAAACAAATCCGAGTCAGCTCGAGCAATCGCACTTGGAAAACTCGATCCAAAATTTAAGTATCAAACTCTCCTCTTCCAAAGAAATTCGTTCTCTTCGTCTTTCTGAAAAACGATCAAATGCCGCCACTAAAATAGTATTAGACACAACGCTTTTCAGCAAACAAACCACCGTCTTTTGGGATTACAAAATTCCTGTTTATTCAAAAGATGCTTCTCAGTATTATCTCGACATGGATGTCATTTTTTCAAATGGCAACATTTCTACCAAACGTCTCATTATTAATATAGTACGTAAAGACATCCTTTTACAAGAATCGGCAGGATATGTACTATACAGTCGCATGTCTAGTAAAGCAAGCGGTTTTGATGTCAACGCACTACGAGCAGTATCGCCAGGTTTAGTTCCTATTTCATCCATTAGTTTTAAAGATTCTAGTACCTCAAACACCCTTTCTCGTATGTGGATATCGCCCGCTGGTGGCAAGTTTGTACGGTACAGGGCTGGTAGTTTTGATTATGCAAACGCAACCCTAGCGAAAGTTCAAGACGCCTATTCGGCTAGTATCAAACAAGAACTAGTGAGCAACATTGTAGAAGGTGACGTGATAATCTATTCCCAAAATTCAGATTACAAACTTCTCAGAATAACGACCATAATAGATTCTGATTCCTCCCAAAACGACATGTATGTGTTTAGTTTGAAAAAACCTTAAATATAAATAACATGAAAAATAATTCATTTTTATTTATCGGATTTTTACTTTGCAGTACTTCATTGTTTGGACAGATTGTTCATTCAGGTAGCTTCAAATTGAAAAACAAAATGGCGGTTGCGTCTGAGGTCAATCCAAATGCGGACATGGTCGCGATTGGTTGTTCCGACAATTCGATTGAGTTATTTCAATTGCCAAGTTTGGCTCCAATAAAAACGTTGAATGGGCATAAAAGTCAAATCAAATGTTTGGTATTTATTGAGAAGTACAACCTGCTGGCAAGTGCCTCGGCCGATAATTCGATCAACCTTTGGGATTATACGTCAGGCGAACTAATCAGTACTTTGACTGGCCACCAGAAAGCAATAAACGAAATCGTTTTTTCTGCTAAAAAAGACATGATTATTTCTGCTTCGCAAGATGAAACGGTGAAGTTTTGGGATTTGAAAGACAAAAAACTAAGCAAAAGCTTGTATCTAGGCCATAAAGGAATCAATCATTTGGCATTGATGGAAGATGAAACTTTTGTGGTAGCGTCAACAGTCGAAAAAACGATTGCCTCGATCTCTTTATCTAGCTTTACGCTCGTAAAAGAGATTAATTTTCATGGAGGAATTATTGCCGAAATGAGTCTTACTGATGGTGATAAAAGTGTGCTATTGGCAAGTGGCGAAAACAGCCTTTCGTCTGTAGACATAGTAACGGGTGCAAAAAAGGAAGTGGCCACTTCTAAAAAGCTTTTAATGAAAGTGTATAATCCGTTGGATACTATCGCTTTTTTTGTCGCAAATGGAGATAAAACATTCTCAATCTGGAAATTTGGAGCCAATGAACCTACGTTTACTTCTGGCAAACTTTCAGATCAAATAGTATCCATCTCACTCGCCAAAAACAGTCTAGTTGTTTGTGATTTCAGTAACACGGTCACTATTTGGGATGTGGCTTCACTTAACCTTGTTCCTCGCAAAAAAAGCAATACTTTCAAAAAAGCGATTGCAAAAGATGTAGCGCCAAAAGTTGCCGTTCCAGAAAAGACAACAGCCGAAGTTGCGGCAAACTTGGCGGCTATGCCCAAAATGTATGCAGTAGTAGTGGGCGTATCGGAATATCAAGACCCAAAAATGAACTTACGGTTTGCGGATGATGATGCCGAATCGTATTACGAATTTCTGACGAGCCCAAATGGTGGTAATATTTCAAAGGAAAATATCACACTATTGGTCAATCAGAAAGCGACTCGATCTTCTATTATCAAAGAGGTAACCAATCAAATGCGTAAGGCCTTAGACAATGATATGGTGATTGTATATATGGCTTGTCATGGAATGCCCAACATGGATGCTTCCGAAATTTATCTTTTAGCGTCTGACACTGAGCGAGACAACATTGAAGGCACAGGCGTTTCATATTCAGAAATCAAAAAAATCATTTATAACTGTCGCGCAGACAAAAAACTTCTGATCATGGATGCTTGTCATTCGGGCGGAGCAGGTGTAGATGAAGGTGGTGCAAGAGGAAATCTTTCTGATGCACATGCCTCGATGACGAATCGTTTGTTGACCAATGTTTCGAGCCAAGGGAAGAGTGTAATGATTTTAAATTCCTCTTCTGCTGCCCAACCTTCCAAAGAATCGGAACAATGGGGAGGTGGTCATGGCGTATTTTCTTATTATTTGTTAAAAGGCTTAAAAGGAGATGCAGACGAAAACGGAAATGGAATTGTGGATATCAGAGAACTCTATGAGTACATTCGCTCCACGGTTTCGAAAGACACTGAAAATAAACAATGGCCAGAGTTGAAGGGGACTTTCAACGACCGTTTTCCTCTAAGTGTGATTCGGGGACGATAGTTTTTTGTTCAAAGTTGAATGTTTAAAGTTCAACCTTTTGCTAGATTCCGCTTTTTATAAATGAACCAGCCATATCCTCAGAATGGCTGGTTCATTTTGTTTTTTAGAACTCTGTAGTAGAATATTTACTAATAGTACTCATTTGCAAATCGTCTGGTAATGAGCATTCTACATTATGCTTGTAATTATGATCTGATTAGTTCCAATTGTCTTAATTAGTTCCACTTTTAGCCTCGTGCTCCTAGGTAACAAAAGTTCGTATTCGTCTCTTTTACTTATGTATTCTACTTCTAAAAAAACAGCATGCGTTTCTGCGGGTATTTTAATTATAAAAACTGTATCCTTAAAAAGTAACTTATGTTTACTATCCTCATCCAATCTGTAACTTGTATTAAGTGAGGTACTTAAATAACCATCATCAATAAATTCATCCCCATTTATTTTTCCAATCAAATGACAGGAAGGTATTCTTCTTACAGCGATTAGATTTTGATCTAATTTGAATTTCAAAAGTTCTAAATCTAAGATACGAATCTTTTCATTAAGGTATTCGGGATCATGCATTGTTGAAAAACCTCTTAGGTATCCATTGATATGACCGCCACCCCATCCTGCATAATATTCATAACTACAGATGATTCTCTTTTCGCCATCCGTGGCTAACAAATTATGTTTTTTATAGATAAGGTTCTCGAAATAATCTACATACTTAATGGCCCAAGTTTCTATTTCACGAGGGTCTGAAAAGTATTTGTATCCTTTTGCAGCTTCTTTATCCAAAAAACTCTTGAACGTAGTTTCAAAAACCTTATTTTGAAACGCACGAGGAAAATAACTTAACAACATTGTGCCTTAATTATCTGAATTCAGTCTTTAAACGCCATCGAAATTACCTCTAATATTTTTCTTCCATTTTATTTTTTCATCCCGATTTTTAATACTTACTTTGCATTACAAAGTACTTTTAAGATGGCACAATCAGAAAGAGACCAACTAGAGGCATTGGCCGAAATCAGAGGACTGATGGAACGTTCTTCCCGATTCATGTCGTTGAGCGGACTGTCAGGCGTTTTTGCAGGAATCTATGCCTTGATAGGTGCAGGCGCGGCCTATTGGCAACTGAAACTCAACGTGTACAATCCGCAGAATTATGCCTATCTGAAATCGTCAGAAAATGCGATGTTGAAATTTCTGGTCTTTTTCTTTGTGGACGCAGGTATCGTATTGGCACTCACTTTATTGACAGCCTTTTATTTCACTAATAAAAAAGCTGCAAAACACGGGCAATCTCTTTTCGACAAAGTGGCTTTGCGTTTGGCAGCTCATTTCTTTTTCCCATTGGCAACGGGTGGAGTGTTTTGTTTGGCGATGGTCAATTATGGTTTTTATGGTTTGGTTGCTCCTGTAATGCTCATTTTTTATGGTTTGGGACTGATAAACGCCAGTAATTTCACCTTCGAAAACGTACGCTATTTGGGTTTGGCACAAGTGACGCTTGGATTGATCGCGTCTTTCATCACAGGTTACGGACTTTTTTTCTGGTCGATAGGTTTTGGAGTTTTTCACATTCTGTACGGGATTTATATGTACATAAAATTCGAACGATGAAAAATATCCTCTCTTCTTATAACAAAATCTTTGACGGAAAAGTGAGGCTTGGCATTATGTCGGTGCTGATGGTGAACGATAGCCTTGATTTTTCGGCATTGAAAGAATTGTTGGGTTTGTCGGATGGTAATTTGGCAAGTCATATTCGAGCCTTGGAAGAGGCGACTTATCTATCGGTGAATAAACAGTTTTTGGGTCGAAAACCAAATACGAGCTATATCGCAACTGATGAAGGCCGAAAGGCATTTCAAGAACATTTGAACGCTTTAGAAGAACTTATCAAATCTCAATTCGCTAAATAATCCTTTTTTTTGCCCATTCACTTTGCAATGCAAAGTACTTTATAATTTAAAATTTACAAAAATGAAAAAGACCACGCTCCCAATCATCATCGCAGCAGCTTTAGGCTACACGTATTTGTTTTATCATCAACTTGCAGGTATCAATTACTTAATTTTTGATGCGATCATCTTCCTTTTGCTAGCAATTACGCAAGCTGAACGATTGAGTAAAATTTCAGTATTGATCTCTTTTTTAGGACTTTTAGCAACAAGTGCCTTTGTTTTTATACACGATACTGGCTTAGCTATTATTATGCATTGGCTTTATTTTGGGCTTTTTGTGAGGCTTTTTTACGAACCAGAACTTTCCATTTATCTTGCCTTGCCTGAGCAATTGTATGTCACGATCATCTCGATATTTAATCCAGAAAACTGGAAAGATTCTTCACCCGAAGGAAAACGCAAAAACTGGATCATGTACTTACTTTTATTGCCAGTAGTAGGCCTTTTTATTTGGCTGTATTCACTTGGTAATGAGAAATTTGGCTTATTAATAGGCAACCTTTTCGACTTTGATTTCAGTTTTAGTATTATTCCTTTTTTCATTTCTGGATTAGCCATAGCTTTCAGCGTTTTTGCGCCACATTTACCCGATTTTATGCGTGAATTTGACGCTACTTGTCCGAATAAATTGATTCGAGAAGAAGAGCCAAGTTTGAAATCTTCACTTTTTGGTTTGCTCGATAACGAGTTGAAAGGCGGTCTGTTTCTCCTCTTTCTTTTGAACTTGCTCACGCTCAGTTTTCATGCCACCGATTTGTATTATTTCTTCGTTCCTGAAATAGCAACTGGCGCCATCAATCATTCCCAAAATGTGCATCAAGGAGTCAATAGCTTGATCGTTTCGATTGTCCTGGCCATCATTATTGTGCTGTATTTTTTCAGAGGTGAATTGAATTTCATCGCAAATAACAAAGCATTGAAATCGTTTGCTTTTGTATGGTTGTTTCAGAATTTTCTATTGGCATTTTCTACCGCAAATCGCAACTGGATGTACATCGATGCACATGGATTGACGCACAAACGCATTGGAGTTTTCGTTTGGCTTACTTTGGTTGCAATCGGAATTGTGTGGACTTTATTGAAAATCGCTGGCAAAAAAACGACTTGGTATTTGCTGCGCACCAATACATGGACGGTTTATGCAGTAATGTTGTGTTACACAGCCATTCCTTGGGATAGAGTGATTACGCATTACAATTTGACGCATCCTGAAAGTGAAATAGATATTTTTTACTTGAAAGAACTTGGTGCTTCGGCTTGGGCGGAGACAATCGAAGTAAAAAATGAACCAAATACTGTAAAAATGGCAGAATGGACAAAATCAGATTTTGGTTATTTTGATGCAATCAAGCAAACGGATGAATATAATTATTTGGGATGGCAATCATTCAACCTTGAAAAGGAACGCATCAAAAGAGCCTTAAATTCAAAATAACCAAAGATGGAACGTTCAATAACAATGCAAAAAGAGGTTAGAAGACTACTTCTGATCTTCATAACAGGTTTGTTTTTGAGTGGAATCACAGCTTTCCCAATCGAATCGCAACTTGAAATAGCTCATCGTGGAATTCAATATTTCCATTTGGATAATAAGGCAACTGCTTGGGTAGAAAAAGTCTATGAAGGAGTCAGGGAAATGAATTTGCGTTTCCCTTTCATTTCGTACGGAACCGATTGGCTCGCTTTTGCACATGTCATGATTGCAGTTGCGTTCGTTGGGCCATATCGTGATCCAGTTAGAAATATTTGGGTGGTTGAATTTGGGTTAATTGCGTGCTTCTGCATTTTTCCTTTGGCATTTATAGCTGGCACTATCAGGCAAATTCCGTTTTTCTGGCAATTAATTGACTGCTCATTTGGAGTATTTGGTGGATTGCTTTTGTGGCGGATTCATCAGAAAATCAAACAATTAGAAATAGTTTCAAAATCATTATAGCTTTCAAAACAATTTAATAATACAAACATGGACAACACATCCAATTTGCCCGAAATAATACCTAGTGATAAACCAAAACAGGATGCTGTTATCACCATAGGATATGCCATTCTAGCGATTTCATTTGTCGCCTATTGCGGTTTTGATTTCATGAACGTGAACATGTCGAACGATTTTTTTAGAAATACCTTCTTCTTTCATTACCTAGCCTCTGTGGGCTATTTGCTGGTGCTAATATTTAGCGGAGCTTTTGGAGTGCGCAAAATTTGGCACAAGGAGAATATCCACAAAGCAATCATCTTGTTTAACATCTATTTGATAAGCGCCTATGCTCTCAATAAAGAGATTGTGATATTTGAAGATTCGGTCAATTGGCTAAGAGGGTATTTGATACTTTCGTCACTTACATTACTTAGTTTTCGATATTTTGATCTATTGCCAAAATGGTCACATCGTTTCCTATATGTTTTACTAGGTCTTGCGATGCCACTCTATTTTTATCTGGCTCTTTTTGTTGCTCCGGTTTACGGCTTTGGAACTATTGGTATTATTTTCTTCGGAATTGGCATTCATTCTTTTGTGCCACTTTGGCTTCTTATTGCATCTATAACATTGGTGAAGTTTAGTTACAAAACAGCAAAGGTTTCTTTTCATTGGATTTGGATAGGAGTCGGTTTACCAATTTTCCTTACAAGTCTTTTTGTGCGGCAATGGAATAGTAGAATATCTGAAATAGAACGCATTACAAATCAGTCGGTATTGCATCCTGACGAAGAGTTGCCTGTTTGGACAAAAGTCGCACAAACGATACAAAACGATTGGGTAACCCAGCGAATCTTGAAATCTAACTTGATCTATACAGTTGCTTCCGATCATTTTGGAAACTGGAACTTTATGCCTCAAAGAATCTCATGGGACGAAGCGCGCAACCATGATCCATTCGTGTATATCGCAAGTATGTTTTCAAAATTGGCATTGTCGAACGAAGAAACTATCAAAGTACTTCAAGCCATTACAGATGCTCACCACCAATCACAGGAACGCCTTTGGGCTGGCGACAACTTGAGCACTTCTTATATTGTTTCTGACATTGATATTTATCCAGACATCCATCTGGCTTACACCGAGAAATATCTCACGGTACGAAACAATGAAAATTATCGCAGATGGTGGGGAAGTCGCGAAGAAGCCATTTATACTTTTCAATTGCCCGAAGGTTCGGTCGTCACTTCATTATCGCTTTGGATCGAAGGAGTGGAAAAAAAGGGAATTCTTACTTCCAAGCAAAAAGCCAATAATGCCTACAAAACAATTGTGGGAGTAGAACAACGCGACCCATCACTAGTGCATTGGCAAGAAGGAAATACGGTTTCGGTGCGTGTATTTCCTTGTGATACCAAAGAAGAACGCAAATTCAAAATAGGAATTACAAGTCCTTTGGCACAAGAAAATGGTCGTTTGATGTATAAAAATATCACGTTTCGTGGACCAAATGCCAGTTTTGCCAAAGAAACAGTTAGGGTAAGTTTTGTAGGCGAACCCAAGGACGTGAAATTGCCAAGTTCGTTCGAGATGGATATCAAAGGTAATTACCTTTCTGAAAAAAGCTATGATCCTGATCTTGAAATTTCCTTGAACGCTGAAGATCTGAAAGCAAATAGATTTAGTTTCGATGGTTATACCTATTCGCTAGCGAATTATCAGCCGCAACTAAAGCCTTCGAAAGTATCTGCCATTTATTTAGACATCAATAATAGCTGGACAAAAGCAGAATTGAACAAGCTCAAACCTTTGCTGGAAAGCCACAAATTATATGTGAATAATGACAACGAATTTGTTCGTTTAAGTCAACAGAATTGGGAGTTGGTGGAAGATAAAATAGATGAATATAATTTCTCGTTATTTCCTTTTTACAAAATCAAAAACACCACTGAAGCTTTAGTTATCACAAAAGGCAAGCGTTTGTCGCCTCATTTGAGTGATATTAAGAAAAGTGTGTTTGCACAAAAAAATGGAAAATATTTTGCCGATGGAAAGCAAGTGAAAGTGTACAATCTCGATGGTGAAATTTCGACCTATATAAGTTCATTGCGCGAATTGAGAGGACTTGAATTTGCGAATGGCACTGCGACAGAATTATTGAGTCTGTTGAATAAGAACCAATTTCCAGTGACTGAAGAATCGGATTCAAAAGTGATTTTGCACGATGCACAATTATTCATTTCCAAAACAAAAGGAATTGATTCGACAAAAGCCAACAATGCTCCAGACCATTTGGCGCGACTGTTTGCCTATAACGACATCATGCGCAAAGTTGGACCACATTTTCATGATGACGATTTTATAAATGACGATTTGGTCGAAGAAGCGAGGAGTTTTTATGTGGTTTCGCCTGTTTCAAGTCTCATCGTACTGGAAACGCAACAAGATTACGACCGTTTCGACATCAAGCACAAAGAAAACAGTTTGGGCAATGCGTCCAAAAACTCGTCTGGCGCAGTTCCCGAACCGCACGAATGGGCGTTGATTATTCTATTTGCTGGTTTGGTTTTGTACGCCTTTCGTCAATCAAAATACCGCTTTTCGTTATGATAGCACTTTTGAAATACAGATTAGAATGCATTTCCAAGGAACAGTATCTGTATTTGATACTGTTTCTTGCCCCAATCATTGGAGCAAGCTTTGCTTTTACGTCTAGCTACGTATCAAATACCAATGTGCTTCTTGGGTTTGGTCTGTTCTTTTATGTCCTTCAGTTCGAGGGAAAAAGGCGGATCAATTATGGATACTTTGGCCTAATGGTGTTTTTTGTACTCATCGCCTTTTTGTATTCCATTAGGATGTTTTACTTTCTTAGTCTTGGCTTTTATGTGTTGTTTTTGCTGGAAAGCATAAAAGGCAAGATAGGTGCATTGGTTATATTCCTGTTACTTTTCATGTCGCCTGTTTTTAATCATATAGCACTCACGTTTGGCTTTCCTATTCGTTTGCAACTGAGTCAATGGGCAGGCAATTTGCTTTCGATGGCAGGCTGGAATGTACATGTGGAAGGAAATATGATGTTTCTGAATGGTGCCAATTTTGCGGTTGACGAAGCGTGTATGGGATTGAATATGCTTGCTATTTCTATGTTGATGGGTGTTTTTCTGCTTGCATATTTTTTGAAAACGAGTAATAAAACCTTGCGATTTGAAGTCTTTGCCGTATTCTTTCTACTTGCTTTTGGTTTGAACCTTGTTTCCAATCTCATGCGGATGATGTTATTGGTGGTTTTTGAAATTCTGCCAGAAAATCCTTTGCACGAAACTTTAGGCATTGCTTGTCTGATTATATATGTGATTTTTCCTCTTTGGTTTCTCAGTAAATGGTCGGTGCAGCGATTTGGAAAATTAAATTTGAGGAAAGAATCCGATTATTTAAGATCGACAAATTGGCAATACAGTTTTCTGCTAATGGCAGTTTTGCTAACAGTGGCTGGCATTCAAATTGGACAGACGAGAGAACATGCGACAACATTGCATGCCAATGCCAACTACCTAAATCTTGACAAAACGCTATTGAAAGACGGAATCACTAAGTTGGAAAACAAAGACCTTCTTCTATATGTAAAACCTATTCCTGAGTTCTTTACTGGCGAACATACTCCACTTATTTGTTGGAAAGGCAGTGGATATACCTTCGATGGCATTAGAAAATGGAAAGTGTCAGGTCTCGAAGTGTATGCAGGTGTATTGGCTAATAAAGAACATAAATTATATACTGCTTGGTGGTACGATAATGGAAATGTAAAAACGATAGACCAATGGGATTGGCGAACAAGAATGCTAAAAGGTGAAAAACGATTTTGCCTTGTCAACTTGACTTCGAGTGACGAAAAGGAGCTCCTGAAGCATGTGAACAATGTTTTTCAGAATAATTTGTTTTATTGATTCTTCAAGCTTCTAAAACTATTTATGATACAAATAAGAAAATGCCTGAATAGCTTTCGCTTTGCCTATAATGGCATTAAGCATTGCGCCAGAAGTGAGAATAATTTCCGAGTGCATCTGTTGGCAACGGTCGCAGTGTTGCTTGCTGGTTTTTATTCCAAACTTTCTGAAATTGAATGGTGCATGATCGTGCTTGCAATCGGCTTGGTGTTGGTGACTGAAATGGTGAATTCAGCAATCGAAAAATTGGTAGACTTGGTTTCTTCAGAACAAAATTCTAAGGCTGGACTTGTGAAAGACATGGCCGCTGGGGCTGTTTTGGTAGCGGCTATTGCGGCTTGCATAATTGGGGGAATTGTTTTTGTAAGCTGAATATACTCGAATGATCGCTTTGTATATGATTTTCAATTAGTACCTTACATTTCAATATGATCTACACGGTAGCGAATACTCATATTTTTTCTAATATGGCTGAGTGATTGGGAATTCGTTTCATCAAATTAGGTGATGTATTTTGCAACTGTTGGTAGCGTTCCTCGGCCGATTGGTACAGCAAGTTTTGAATCTTTCGTTGCGAAACTACAAACTTCTTTGTCGTAAAGCTCTTGATTGACAGGAGGTAAAGAATCGTTGGCTTGAAGAAGGCGTGCCTGACCTTCGGGGTATAGATGTCGTTTGGGCTATTGCCTACCTGCATCAGTAGCCCATTGTTTATGCTCTCGCAGTGTAGCAATGGGTTGGCCTCCTACACCTCCATACCGCCTTGTATGGCTATCTCGGTAGCGGAAAAGTATTGAAGCCAACATCTATTATTATTATTAAAATAAATCGTGCGCCAATTCGTATTTATGTCCTGCCAACAATTTATTTCAGCACTTAATGCAGTTTTTACATTAAAAAAATATGCATTAATTGCAATAAGTCCGTTATTAATTCTTTTAAATCGGTTGGATGATGATTTAAACTATAAGAAAATTTAAGAAATAACTGACAATAACCAATCAAAGGTTCTTTTTTAATGGCCTGTGTAATTACCAACAAAAAATTATTGTCTAATTTGTAATTATTTTCATTAAATCATATTTCGTACGTATTTATATTGTCAGGCTTCTCTAATAAAGTCGATAATTTAGAGTCAAGAAATGTATTTATTTCAACTCTTTTCAATCGAGTTTTCATCGAATATTCAGCATATGTAGGTTTTGGCCAAATAGAATCTTCCAATTACTTTAGAATGGGAATTATTTTATCCTTTCCAAGCAGTCCAATATCACCATATTCAATATTTTCGCTCTCCAACCAAAATATTGGACTTTTTATAAACCATATGGCTTATTTCATTGACAACAGAAATAGATTCCACATCAGACATATTAAGGTTAAATTGATATGCATTTGGTTGGGTGAAACCAAGGCTTCAAACCATAGATTCAGCATCCACTTCCTCGCTTGCAAAAAAGCCGAGGGGGATTCTTGAGTTAATGGTATTGAAAGTGAGGGAGTTGTGATTTTTCTTGAGAGGTTTTGCGGATTTTATGGTTTATATAGTTGCGGAATAGAAAAAGGTTGTTACCTTTGCATCCCCAATCGGCAGGAGAGGGGTTTAAAAGAGGAAGAGAGTCGAAAGACACGTTCCATTTTAGGATG
>JAYVIX010000009.1:0-4474 GCA_043769845.1 Cytophagales bacterium | reverse complement strand
AAAATTGGAGCCAAGCATTGGTTTGCCAACCGATTATACTTACACTGATAGTTTGACGCAATCATTCAGATCAGGATTGAAATCTGGTTCATACAAAGTAAAAGTGACCAACAAGGACAATTGTTCATTGGATACGACAATTATTTTGGACAATAAAGTGGACTTTGTAGTGCTTGATACATTAGTTGATCCAAACTGTCAAAACACAGGCGGTTCTATCAAATTGGGAATTCAATCGGGCAACAATGCCGATTATGATTTTGTGATTGATTCGAAATCTGGATCTTTTTTAAGCAATTTGGGTGCAGGCAAATATGATGCCGTCATTACCAAAAAAGGCGGTACTTGCTTTAAGGCGATTTCATACACATTGAAACCTGCTGTTGCATTTAAAGTTGATTCCACTATAATAGTTCGTCCAACATGTGGACAGCCAAACGGAGCTGTCACGTTTGTGATGAATCCTTCGAATGTAGACTATACGTTTGTAGGAGGTTTGGATTCTACAAAAAATGACCTGAAAGCGGATACCTACATTACGGTCATCAGCAATTCTTCTGGATGTTCTATTACTGAAACAGTGATATTGACTAGTCCAGCCGATTTTACAGTAAAAGCAAATCCTAACAAACCAACATGTTCGGGTACTGATGGTATCATTACTTTGGTTCCTAATAAAGGCTTAGATTCTGAATATACTTATTCTGGAAAAGGAGTAAATGGATTGACGAAATCAGTTACTAAAGACTTGTCATCAGGAATTTATAATGTGACGGTTACTAATAAAGACAATTGTGTTTTTGTAGATTCTGCCATTGTATTGGATAATTCGACAAGTTTCACAGTCAATTCTGTGACTGATCCTATTAATTGTAGTAACAAAAAAGGAAAAATAACGCTTACAGTTATCAATGGAACTGGAAATTTGTCTGATTACGATTTCAAAGGTGATTTTAAAACGAATGTCTTAGACACAACAGCTGGTACTTACAGGTACATCGTTTCGAAGAAAACCGACTCAACTTGCTTTACGTCTGACACGATTCAGTTGAAAGAAACTCCTGCGTTTACTTACAAGATTGAAAGCAAAAATCCAGATTGTGCTCAAAATAATGGTGAATTAAAATTCATTATAAATTCAGGTTTTAATAAGAATTATAAATTCGAACTGAATGGGGTAGAGGTTGATTCTGTCAAAGAGGATTTGGTTGGTAGAGTGTATAAAGTGAATATCACCGATAAAAACACTTTGTGCGAGAGAGATACTACCATTACCTTGTTCAGTATTCCAGATTTCAGTATTACAAACGTGACGTATACTTCACCTGCATGTCAGAACAATTCGGGCGCGATAAGACTGACACTATCGGAAGACAGTACCAAACTGACTTTTGATTCTGCCCTTGGGGCTTTTGCTTCGCCAACTTTGAAGGGAATTTCTGCTGGTTTGTATCGTGCAATCATTACCAAAACAGGAACTACTTGTACAATAGACACCTTGTTAGGTTTATCAAACACAACCGATTTTACAGTAACGGTGGATAGTTTGGATGATCCAGATTGTACTTTCTCGAATGGAAAAGTGGTGTTGAAATTCTCTCAACCATTGTCGAATTTCACTTTTGAGCCTACAAGTGATTTCAAAACAAATGCGCTTAGAGATCTGCCAGCGGGCGATTATCGTTTGGTTGTGACCAGCAAATTGACAGGTTGTTTGAAGGAAAAATTGTATAGCTTGAAAGGTTTGACGGATTTCAATTTCAGGAATTCAATCGTCACCAATCCGACATGTACCAATCCACAAGGTCAGATAAAATTGAATTTGTCGAGTATCTCGGGAGCATTGGAAGATTCGTCATTGTTCAATTTGAATTCTAAAACATTGACTAAATTCTCGACATCGGGTCTTGCAAAGGGGGCTTATACTGTTTCTGTAGCACGGAAATTGTCTCCTACTTGTTCACGTGATACAGTGTTTATTCTGTCAGTGACTGATTCTTTGAAAGTGAGTTTGGGTACTGATGTTAAAATTTGTGATAACAAACTGCATACGATCAAAGCGAAATTGACCGATTCGCTCCAAGTCACTTACAACTATTTATGGTTCGCTGATAAAAGGAGAGTGGATTCGACTTCAAATATCTTGTCTGTCAATCCAGATTCATCAACAGTATATAAAGTGCGTGTGAGTAGTGTAGGTGGTTGTTCAGGAACAGATAGTATACTTGTTTCGAAACCTGTTTTAGTGGATTTGTACAATACAAGCCACGAACTAAAAGACGACAAACAAATCCGTTTGGATTTCAGTGTGAGCAATTATTTTGACCTTCCTACTGATTCGGTTTATGTACTTCGTAAATCATCAAAAGTAGGAGTGTTTAAGAAAATTGCATCTGTCTTGAAAACAGATACAGTCTATTTCAATATGCTTGCAAGTTCTACTGACAGTATCTTTTATTACAAAATTGGGTTACCAGATTCGAACAACGTATGTGGAAAACCAATCGAAAGTCGTATTCAACGCAATATCTTGCTTGGTGTACGTGGCGATGAAGAATTGGAAACTACTTACTTGAACTGGAATACGTTCATCAATTGGGATACAACCGTTTCAGAATATCAAGTTTGGAGAGGTATTGAAGGAGCCGAACTCACCTTTTATGCTTCTGGCAATTTGGATAGTTTGACCAATTATATCAATGCGAGTGATGCGCGTAAACATTGTTACCGTATCAGAGCAATAGAAAATGGTAAAGATGGCCGTGAAAGTTGGTCAAATATTTTCTGTATCGACTATATCAACAGAATCGTTCCATACAATATCTTTACGCCAAATGGTGACGGACACAACGATTTCTTGTATTTCAAAAACATCCAGTACTATCCTGGCAATCAATTGTATGTGTTCAACCGTTGGGGAAATAAAGTGTACAGCCAATCTAATTATGCCAATGATTGGGATGGAGATGGGTTGCCAGCAGGCACCTATTATTACATACTTGATTTAAAAGATGGGGTGACGCCTATTATAAGGAGAGATGTATTGCTTCACAGATAACGATTTAGAAGATGTTAGCTAAAAAATATATACTAGGCGTTTTGGCAATCCTGTTGCAACTGCAACAGGCTTTTGCTCAGCAAGATCCGCAGTTTACTCAGTTCCAATTCAATCAACTGGTATACAACCCAGCGTTTGCAGGTACTACTGATAATATCAGATTTACACTATTTAATAGAAACCAATGGGTAGGGCCTGCATTCGAAAATCCACCTGTTACCCAAACATTTAGTGTCAACGCACCTATAAAAGATAAAATGGGGGCAGGATTGCATATCATAAACGACAAAGCTGGTTTGGAGCGAAATTTTAGTTTACTAGGTTCATATGCCTATCACCTGACGATGAAAAGTGGCAAACTGGGAATGGGGATGAACCTGGGATTCAAACAATACAGAGTCAATCAGGACGAGATCAAGGCCTATGATCAATACGATCCATTAGTAAACCAAGGAATACGCGCCCCATTGTTGCCCGAAATAGGGGTCGGTTTTTTGTATAGACACAAAGACGATAAGTTTTACGCAGGAATCTCTTCGGGACATTTGACTCAGTCTAAAATCAAGTACACGACTACATTTGCAAATTCGAGGTTACTTCGTCATTATTATTTGACAGGTGGATATAATTATCGTCTAGGGACTGACTATGTCTTGAAACCTGCGATATGGCTTAACTATGTGCGCAAAGCCCCTTTCCAAGGTCAATTGAATGTGACAGGGGAATACAAAGAAATGGTTTGGCTAGGGATGAGCTACCGCACAGGTGCCGCCATGACTTTTAATATTGGAGTAAATGCTGATAAAATCAGCGAAAAATTCAAAGAAAAGATCAAAATAGGCTATTCGTTTGACTATGTTATGGTGTCAAAAATCCCCAAATTTAGGAACGGAGGATCGCATGAGGTTTTTATAAGTTATGAATTAGGGAAGAAAGAAAAGACCCACATCCCGAAATTCAAACGCTTAGAATAGTGACAGATGTTTTTTTTCGATTTTTATTGCAACTAATTTATAACTAACTAGTTCATATTATGATTTTCCTGATGGTTTAGGAGGAGCACGATGGACAGAAGGGGCTTTAAATAATGAGTACACTTTTGTGTTGAAAGATCAGCAATATATTCCTAAGAATACCAATGTTACTCTACATTTTGCTTATGCAAATAAGTATTTTGGCTTTAATCAAGATACTTATACTGATATTCAATTCAAAGATCCTAAACATGTGAAAGCTCCTTTTATAGTAAAAAAAGATATTCTAATTGCAGGAACGACTGGTTATATTAACCTGACGGTAATATATAGTGATTTTTTCGTATATTTGTGTCATGGAAAAGACCGATTTACGTTATGAAAGTGCGGAAGTAAGATTAGCCTTCCGGAAGCGATCAATTACATTACTCAAAGGCGGCAA
>JAYVIX010000008.1:0-2234 GCA_043769845.1 Cytophagales bacterium | reverse complement strand
ATAGATTTGCCCATAAATGCTACCTCTGGGGTCCATGACTTGTTTTTTACATTTAAAAGCCCAGAACTGAAAGATCCAAACGCCAACGGAATCATGTTTGATTGGTTTTATTTTACAAAAGGGCTTCCGAATAATTCTCACGAAAACAAAACTGTTTTTTGGAATCTACTAAATGCCCAAGTAGAACAAACACCCATTATGTTTGAAAACCCAGCAGATTTTTCCCGCAAAACACGCATTTTTGAGCGTGGAAGTTGGCTTTCTCTAGGCAATGAGGTTTCTCCTGCGGTACCCGCTGCTTTAGGAAAATTGCCCAAAGATGCTCCTACCAACAGACTTGGTTTGGCCCTATGGATGACATCAAAAGAAAATCCTTTGGTGGCAAGAACAATGGTCAACAGGGTTTGGGAGCAAATTTTCGGTATGGGCTTGGTAGAAACGCTGGAAGACCTTGGTTCACAAGGTGCTGTACCAACCAATCAGGCATTGCTGGATTACTTGAGCTACAAATTTATGAATGATTATAAATGGTCAGTCAAAAAGCTCGTTAAAGAAATTATGCTTTCGGCTACGTATCAGCAAGACTCCAAGCTGACACCCGACGCTCTCGAAAAAGACCCTTCCAACAGGTATTTGGCTCGTGGGCCTAGGGTGAGGCTTTCTGCCGAACAAATTCGCGACCAAGCTTTAGTTATCAGTGGTGTGCTCAATACCAAAATGTACGGTTCGCCTGTAATGCCTTACCAGCCCGAAGGTATTTGGAGCTCGCCTTATAGTGGCGACAAATGGCTTAAATCCACGAATGAAGACCAATATCGACGAGCTGTTTATACTTTTTGGAAACGCACCAGTCCATATCCGTCAATGATTTCTTTCGACGGTGTTGGTCGGGAGATATGTGTTTCGCGTAGAATCCGAACCAACACGCCTTTGCAGGCATTGGTGACTTTAAATGACTCTGTTTATGTAGATTTATCTGTAAAATTGGCCAATAAATCTCTTTCAGTAGCCAAGAACAATTTTCAGGAAAGTATCAAAAAGGCCTATGTCTTTGCCACTGGAAAAGACATAAAGAAGGAGAAGTTTGATATTCTTTTGAAACTTTATCAAAACACTTTAACGCTCTACAAAAAAACACCAAACAAAAGCAAAGAGCTTTTGGGCGAGTCAAATCCTGAACTGGCCGCTTTGGTTTTGGTATGTAATTCTATTTTGAATCTCGATGAAGTAATCACTAAAAGCTGATGGAAAAAATATTAAAAGAGGCATTGATTCGGCAACTGGAAAAAGAAACCCGACGGAATTTCTTGAAAGGTAGTTTCATGGGTTTGGGCGGATTGGCACTAGGTTCTATGATGGGTTGTAGTTCGGGTTCAAAAACCGCTAAAAACATTTTTGACCCTCAGAATCCCTTGGCTCCGCAATCGCCACATTTTGCTCCCAAGGCCAAGTCTGTCATTTATTTGCACATGGCGGGTGCACCTTCGCAGCTGGAGCTTTTTGATTATAAACCTGAGCTGGCCAAACTCGACGGGCAGGACTGTCCGCAGTCGTTTTTAGAAGGAAAAAAATTTGCGTTTATTCGAGGTGTTCCTAAAATGCTCGCTTCTCAGGCCGTTTTTAAGCAACATGGGCAATCGGGGGCTTTCATTAGTAATTATCTTCCGCATTTGTCAACCATCGCAGACGATTTAAGTTTCTTGAAAGCCGTAACCACTGACCAATTTAACCATGCCCCTGCACAATTATTGATGCAAACAGGTAGTGCAAGGTTAGGCCGCCCAAGTATGGGGTCGTGGGTAACCTACGGTTTGGGTTCTGAAAACAACAATTTGCCCGCTTTTGTAGTCCTTACATCTGGCGGAAATAATCCCGATGCTGGCAAAAGTGTTTGGGGAAGCGGATTTTTACCTTCGGTATATCAAGGAGTGCAATGTAGGTCTGAGGGTGACCCAGTATTGTTCATCAAAGACCCTAATGGCATTAGCAGAGATATTAGAAAGGCATCGATAGAAGCCATAAACGAAATAAATCAGGCCGAATTTAAGGAATATGGCGACCCCGAGATTTTGAGCAGAATAAGTCAATACGAAATGGCCTACAAAATGCAGATTTCGGCACCCGAAGTCATGAATATCAACAGCGAGCCACAGTACATACACGAAATGTACGGCACTAAACCAGGCAAAACAAGCTTTGCGAACAATGTGCTATTGGCGAGAAAGTTAGTGGAA
>JAYVIX010000007.1:0-4954 GCA_043769845.1 Cytophagales bacterium | reverse complement strand
AAAACCTTCTTTGTCGGCATCCATAATGGCAACTAGCGATACTTCTGGCAAATCCAATCCTTCACGAAGTAAGTTTACACCAACCAAAACATCAAAAACACCTAATCGCAATTCCCTCAGAATTTCGACACGATCTAGCGTTTTCACTTCCGAATGAATGTATCGGCTTTTCACTCCTTTTCTGTCAAAAAACTTCGAAAGCTCTTCGGCCATTCGCTTCGTAATAGTCGTGATGAGGATTCGTCCGTTTTTAGCAATCGTGTCTTCAATTTCATCCAAAAGATCTGGAATCTGATTCGGACTTGGACGCACTTCGATAATCGGATCTAGCAAACCAGTCGGGCGTATAATTTGCTCTACCACTACGCCATCGGTCAGTCTTAGTTCATAGTCGGCAGGTGTGGCACTTACAAAAACCGTTTGAGTCATCATGGCTTCAAACTCGTTGAAAGTAAGCGGACGATTGTCCATCGCTGAAGGCAATCGAAAACCATAATCCACCAAATTGACTTTACGAGCTCGGTCGCCCCCCCACATAGCACGCACTTGCGGAAGCGTCACATGGCTTTCATCCACCAAAAGCATAAAATCGTCTGGAAAATAATCGATCAAACAGAAAGGTCTTTGTCCTATTTCACGTTTATCAAAATAACGCGAATAGTTTTCTACTCCCGAGCAATAACCCAATTCACGCATCATTTCAATGTCGAATTCGGTACGTTCTTTGATTCTGGCCGCTTCCAAAAAACGTCCTTCGTGTTCGAACATTTTGATTTGAGCCATCATGTCGTCTTGTATTGAGTTGATGGCATCGTTCATCACATCGCGTCCCGTCACAAACAAGTTGGCAGGATACAAGTTCACCGCTTCTTCCTCCGAAAGTTTGCGACCGCTTTCGGGCTCTATCATGTGAATGGCTTCTAGTTCGTCCCCAAAAAAGAAAATGCGATAGGCAAAATCGGCATAGGCAGGATAAATATCAACAGTGTCGCCTTTTACTCTGAAAGTGCCTCGTTTGAATTCGAATTGAGTACGGCTGTATAAAATTTCGACCAATCCGAAAAGAAACCGAGTACGGCTCACAATATCGCCTCGTCTAATTTTTATGGTACTTTTGCTGAACTCTTCGGGGTTTCCAATGCCATAAATACATGATACCGAAGCTACTACAATCACATCCCTTCGCCCCGATACAAGTGCAGCACTAGCAGCCAATCGAAGTTTTTCAATTTCCTCATTGATTTGAAGATCCTTTTCGATATAAGTATTCGTTGCGGGCAGGAACGATTCAGGTTGGTAATAGTCGTAATAAGAGATGAAATATTGGACTGAATTCTCTGGAAAGAAATTCTTGAATTCGCCATAAAGCTGGGCGGCCAAGGTTTTGTTGTGGCACAGAATCAGAGCAGGACGATTCACTTGGGCAATCATATTGGCCATTGTGAAGGTTTTGCCAGAACCAGTCACCCCAAGCAACGTTTGGTATTTATCGCCACGGTTTAGTCCGTCTACCAATTGCTGAATGGCTTTTGGCTGATCACCAGTAGGTTTATAGTCGGATTGTAGTTGGAAATTCATGGTGTGAAGATAACAATTAAAAAGTACTCAGTGAACTTTCGATCTCTAGCTGAAGGGCTATTGAAGACCCAATTAATAACTAAAAAGAGTGAAGCGTTGTTTAAAGCGTGTCGTAGTGCAGTAACCTATTTGGGCTATGGCAAATACGAAGTATTAAAACACCGCTTTGTTGGTTTTGGAATGCAATACGATAAGCTTTATAAAAGATGAAATTAATAAATGAATGAATATTTTCTAATTAATTGAGTTTTAGCGAATGACATCTGTTTGGAACAAGTATCTTTGTTCCAATTTTTAAAAAGACATCAGAAATTGGATTCACTCACCCAAATAGTACTAGGAGCGGCCGTTGCCGAACTCGCACTAGGCAAAAAAGTAGGAAACAAAGCCGCACTTTGGGGCGCTATTTGTGGTACCATTCCCGATTTGGATGTGCTGATGAATCCATTCGTGAGCGATTTGCAAGAACTGAGCGCACACCGTGGTTTTTCGCATTCCATCTTCTTCTCCGTCATTTTTGCGCCACTTTTGGGCTATCTCATTTCTATTTTTTACCGAAAACAGGAAGCAAAATGGTACGAATGGACACTTCTGTGTTTTACTTCATTGGTCACACATCCGCTTTTGGATTGTTTCACCAATTATGGCACGCAACTATTTCTGCCGTTTTCGAATTATCGAGTCGCCCTCAACAACATTTTTATAGTCGACCCTGGCTATACCGTCCCGATGATGTTGTTTCTTTTGGTGGCCATGTTTTTCAATCGAGCCAAACCTGTCCGATTCAAACTGAATGCTATTGGAATGATAATCAGTCATTTGTATATGATTTTTACCTTGGTGAATAAACTATACATTGGTACGGTGTTCGAGCAAGCTTTGCAAAATCAACAATTGCCCTATCAGCGATACATGACCAATCCGATGCCATTTCAGAATGCCTTGTGGTATTGCATTGCCGAAGATACCGCAGGTTTTCGGGTGGGATATTATTCATGGTTTGATAAGGACAAAAAGGTCCGTTTCAAATACGTTTCTAAGAACGATTTTATGCTTGATAAACTGAAACAATCTTTCCCGATCAAAAGATTGGCTTGGTTCAGTAGCGGATATTATGTGTTCACTAGGAAAGAAAACGAATTGTATATCAATGATTTACGATTTGGTAAAACAGGTGGATTGATCAATTCTAACAGCGATTTTGTGTTTCAGTGGAAAGTGATTCAGAAAAACCGTCAGGTTGAAATCGAAAAAGTAAGTCTTCCATTCAAATGGGAAAAACAAGTGTTTGACGACCTGATTTTGAGAATCAATGGAGTGAAGAAAGATTCGTTATAATTCTCATTCTGAAAACAAATGAAATCATCGTAAGTTTGAGTTATAGTTAGTAGTATGGATTTGGGACTTACAGTCGAAGAAATTATCAAAGCAAGTGAACGTTTGGATGGAGTGATTTTTCATACTCCTATTCAGCTCAACTTAAATCTTTCTGAAAAATACCAGTGCAATGTGTATTTGAAAAGAGAAGATTTACAGAACGTAAGGTCTTATAAAATTCGAGGTGCTTATAATTTTATGAGCAGCCAAACTCCTGAGGATTTGAAAAAAGGAGTCGTGTGTGCCAGCGCAGGCAATCATGCCCAAGGAGTTGCGATGTCGTGTAGCAAATTGAGCGTTTTCGGCAAAATATACATGCCCGCCACTACACCCAAACAGAAGGTGAAACAGGTGCGAATGTTTGGCAAAGAGTGGGTCGAAGTAGTGCTCTCAGGCGATACCTTTGACGATTCGTACCGCGAAGCAGTCGAAAATTGTGCCAAAACAGGCATGCTTTTCGTGCATCCTTTTAATGATTACAAAGTCATGGCAGGCCAAGGAACGGTTGGCCTCGAGATATTCAACGACATGGATGTGCCTGTCGATTACCTATTTATGCCGGTGGGTGGCGGTGGTTTGGCTTCTGGCGTCAGTACTTATTTTCGTGCCAAAAGCCCCAAAACCAAGCTAATAGGAGTGGAGCCATTGGGCGCTCCTAGTATGGACAGCTCGATGAAGGCTGGACTGCTGGTGGTGCTGGACAAAATCGACAAGTTTGTGGACGGTGCAGCCGTGAAGGCGGTAGGAGAGAAGACATTTGAAATATGTAGAAATACATTGGACGAAATGCTGTTGGTGCCAGAAGGAAAAGTGTGTACCACGATTTTGAAATTGTACAACGAAGAAGCGATTGTAGTAGAGCCTGCGGGTGCATTAGGGATTGCAGCTCTGGATTTTTATCAAGACCAAATCAAAGGCAAAAATGTGGTTTGTGTAGTGAGCGGAAGCAACAACGATATTGCGCGTACACAAGAAATCATTGAGCGTTCGCTGATTTACGAAGGACTAAAACATTATTTTATTGTCGATTTTCCACAAAGAGCGGGTGCGCTGAAAGAATTTCTAAACGATGTTTTGGGTCCAACGGACGATATTACCCGCTTCGAATACGTCAAAAAAACCAATCGGGAAGAAGGTCCTGCCATAGTAGGTGTCGAGCTCAAAGACCCAGACGATTATGAGGCATTGGTGCAACGAATGAATGATAAAGGCTTTCGAAATATCCATGTAAATGACGATCCTACCTTATTCAATTATGTTATTTAAATTAGTTTTAGTTCAATGTTCGTAGTTCCAAGTAGTCTCAAACTACTAACTACTAACTACTAACTACTAACTACTAACTACTAACTACTAACTACTAACTACTCCTTTATGTGGCTTAGGAATTTTATAAAATCAACTAGTTACTTTCTTTTTCTTTTTCTTGTTTTTCTTTCGGTAGGCGGATATTTTCTTTCGACTTATACCAAAGATGTATTGCTACTAGCCATCAATTCGCGCTATTCGGCCATTGGTGATGTATTTTTCAAATATTTTACCCATATGGGAGATGGCAATATGTATCTATTTATTACCTTTATCACATTACTCTTTGTCTCGAAATACAAGGCCATTGTGATGTTGTTTTCCTATGGACTTTCTTCTATTGTAGCTCAAATAATCAAACACAATTATTTGCCAGGCCAAAATCATAGGCCAAGAGCCCACTTTTGGCTCGATTCGGATCGACTTCATTTTGTTGATGGCGTTGAAATATTGACAGCCAATAGTTTCCCGAGTGGTCATACTACTTCGGCATTTGCCATGTTTTTGGTTTTTTCGTATTTGGCTAAAAATCAGATGCTTTCTATTGTATTTTTTCTCATGGCTATTTTGGTTGGCTATTCAAGAATGTATTTGGCGATGCATTTTTTTGCAGACGTTTATGCAGGCGCAATTATTGGTGTAACGATGACTATTTTATCCATTTATTTGGTCGAGCGAGTTTTTAAACTTT
>JAYVIX010000006.1:0-8427 GCA_043769845.1 Cytophagales bacterium | reverse complement strand
ATGATTATTACTTCGGCCTTGATGGGCATCAAAGCCGATCCGTTCACGAAGGTGTTTGAAGTTTCGATTCAGTTTGGAGCCATTCTTTCGGTAGTGGTGATTTATTTCCAGCGGTTTTTCAAAAGTTTTGATTTCTATTTCAAGCTTTTTGCCGCTTTCATTCCTACCGCCATTTTGGGTCTATTGCTTAAGAAGAGAATTGATCTGCTGATGGAAAATGTATGGGTAGTAGCAGGAAGTCTTCTTTTGGGAGGGATTTTTCTTCTGTTTGTTGATAAAATCTTTGCTAAAAACGAAGAGGAAGGAACCGAAGAAGTGGATTATAAAACAGGTATAATTATTGGAGCTTTTCAAGCCATTTCGATGATTCCTGGTGTGTCGCGTTCGGCTTCTACCATTATTGGTGGCCTTACCCAAAAGCTTACTCGTAAAGCGGCTGCTGAATTTTCGTTCTTTTTGGCCGTGCCTACCATGTTTGCAGCCACTGCCAAAAGTTTGTATGACGAAAAAGAACTCATCATGGAATCGGCTGATAAAATCCCATTATTGCTTTTAGGAAATGTAATCGCATTCGTGGTAGCTATTGCTGCTATCAAATTTTTTATTGGTTATCTGACCAAACATGGTTTCAAAATGTTTGGCTACTACCGCATCGTTTTGGGTAGCATTTTACTCCTGCTATTGGCGATGGGTGTGGATTTGCAAATTATTTAAAATTTTATAGTTCAAAGTGTTTTTTGATATTTAAACTTTAGCTTTTAAACTTATAAAATCGCTCATTCCTTTGCCAGCAAATAAAAATAATGCTGGCAAAATAGGAACGATAAAACGGCCGTCCCAATCTTCGGACGTAAGTGCTACGATCAGGCAATTGCATATAATGATTGTGCTAAGGAAGAGCTTCATTCCCAGATCAATACTCCTTTTTCGTAAGCAGATTCCGTAAAAAAAATACGCTGGATACAGCATCAGGGCAATAAATAGATTGTGAGACTGCGAAAAATACGGTTTTATATGGGCGAGGTACCAGAACAATTTGCTCAAACAGATTTTTAGAAAAAACAGTGGATTTTGCCAAATGAAGGCAGTCAGACGTATCACTGGCGAAAGCAGAGTAGAGGGCGATTTGAAAGTAGCACAATCGACTGAAACAGTCAGATAATTCAAGTAAGGCGCGCCAGCTGGCGAAATTATGCCATACACAATTTCGCCCATTTCATAACTTTCGATCAGGGTGAAAGTTTGTAACATTCTGTCTATCAGAATATAAGAAAGAACAATGATGGTACACGCAGCGGCAATTAAAAGTGTTTTGTTTAGCCTAAAAACTATTTTTCTATTGAAGTAAAAAATCAAAACTATTCCTGCCAACAATAAGGAAATTCCAGTTGGTTTGGTGACTGAAGCAATCAAACTAATGAGTAATGCAATAGCTACGTGCTTGTTTGTGGGTTCAGAATAGGCTTTTACAACCGTATAAATGGCGATACACATCATGCTACCGTAGAACGATTCGGCAAGTGCATAGAAATTCCAGATGGAGATTTCGACAAATAGTAAATAAAATGCGACTGTGATGAAAGCGGCTAATCCGTTTCTGAATAAAAGTTGGGAGGCTTTGTAAAGTGCGATAATAGCCACGCCACTCATCACTATTTGTGCTAAAACAATAGTCAATGGACTTTCGGAGAAGCATTTACAAACTACAATCAGAAAAACATAGCCGATATACCAGAGATTGTGGTCTTGATAAAAATGGCCTGTTTCGAGGATTTGACTGGCGTAATCGATGTAACGAGGCGAGTCCGTCACTACTTTTACGCCTATTCGGAAATACAGAATGACATTTATAATCAAATACAGAATAGCAAGCGAACTATAAGAAAGTGTCTTGAATTTAAATGAATTATATTTCATTATTTATTGAACTTCAAAACGAGTTTACCAGCTAAAAATAATTCCCGTCCCTAATAGATAGAGTGAAGTAATTATCCAACGTATTTTTTTTACCACTTTCATGTCTTTCATGTCTTTCATTTCTTTCATTTCTTCCTCCTCAAATTTTGAGTTGATGAAGATGATAGTGAGAAAGCAGGCTAAAACTACCATAAAAGTGAGCCAAAACAAAAGGTCGCTATTGGTGATATAATCGGATGAAGGCCTTCAATAATCGACATAGCATCCTGACAGCGTTTCGGAAACATGTGAGAAACCAGTCTTTTAACGAATAGTAAATGTGCTAGCGACATGAATGGAATCGCGTTTGAAAGCCGCCAAATAGTTTTCGTGAAGCGGATAATCTTCTTCTGAAATAAACACAACGTCTTTGGTGCGAACTATTTTTTTGAGGAATGCATTTAGTTCGCCAGGAAGTAAATCATTGTTGCCCGTAAAAATGGCCTGTGAACCAAAAAGAGTAAAATTATGGTCGGCATTGATGGAGATGAGTGGGATTTGACGGTCATGAATGACCTTGGCGGCACCTGCTATATGTGCGCCCCAAGTATTGTCAATCACTGAAATGACCGAAGTATCTTCTGCTATTTTTTGATAGATTTTTTCAGATTCAGCGGGATCGCATTGGCTGTCAAAGGTTTTTAGTTCAAGAAAGACTCCTTTTTTTTCAGTTGCCAATTTTTCGTTGAGTTCGTTCACGTACGTACGCAACATGTGTTTGTGTGCACGATTGAAACGATTGTCTCGGGCTTTTTCATCCTTTTTGTCGGTATATCGACCTACGTAGGCTATGGAGATTTTTTTGTTTTCTCCTGTTTTTTTAAAAGAGACAAGTAATACGAACAAAAAAACGATCCAACTATAAAAGCAGACTAGCGGAGTCTTGGGCATTAGAAAAAGTATTGAAAAACCTGTTTCAATCTACAAAAAATATTGAAACAGGATTTTTTTTCCTTTTGGCCGAAAATAAAAGCCCAATATGAGAAATTACGAAAGCTGTTTACATTTACCCTCCTCTGATCGTACTGTATTGGAGTATCAATAGATTCAGAACTGTTTGAATCGAAATAGGGTAACGGATTTTGTGATTGTTTTTAAAATATAAATTATATTATTATTTTTTAATATAATTTATCGAGCGATGATGGCTATCCAAGTTAGCTACCATCGCTTTTTGTGTTTAAATATCGCCTAATTGCGGGCGCAATAGAAGTTCTTCCACCACCGTGTATTTGCTTAGTTTCCAGCAAGATAGTACAGCTTGACCCACATCTTCGGGTTGTATAAAACGTTCTTTGGGTAAATCGACACCTTCCCAGCTGGCAGTGAGAGTAGCACCTGGTAAGACCGAAGTGACACGAATTCCGAATGGTTTCATTTCTTCTCGAAGCACTTTTGTCATCCCATGCAAGGCATATTTGGTAATAGTGTACGAACCACCATTGTCATAGGGTTGGATACTGGCGATGGAGCAAATATTGAACACATGTCCTTGTTTCAAAGCCATCATATTGGGTAAAATGGCTCGTGTGGTGTAATAGGCACTGTACAAATTGGTTTCGATCATGCTTTCCAAAACGCCATATTGTTCGTTGTGTATTTGGCCTGGAATGAAAAATCCTGTATTGTTTACCAAAACGGTTACAGATTCAATTTGTGTGTTTACAAACTCGCCAAAAGCCGTACAATCTGCTTTTTTGGAAAGATCCGCTTTTTGGGTAAGTAGCTGTTGTTCTGGATATTTCGTCTTTAAATCTTGTTTCATTGCGTTCAAATCCGACTCGTTGCGTGCACAAGTGATTGCGCTGAAACCTTCTGCCATAAAAGCTTCGATGATCGCACGACCAATCCCTTTTGTTCCACCAGTTACTACTATCCATTTATTTCCCTTTTCCATTCGCTAGGTTTTGTCTAATTTTCGGTGATTATCTTGTCTGCAAAACACGAAGTACATACATTATTGCTTCAAATCAATGCGATGATGTTCGACTTTTAAACCCAGATTGAGATAAATTGTTAATATCGTAACATGAAACTTCTACACAACTTAGGTTCTTATTTGCTGTTTATCAAAAGCTTGTTTATAAACAGAGAGAAATTTAGGATTTATATGAAACTGATTGTAGAAGAATGCATGAGCCTTGGGGTAGGTTCTGTGTTCATTATCTCGGTGGTTTCGTTGTTTTTAGGAGCGGTGACTGTGATACAAACTGCATCCAACCTTTCAGGGCCATTTGTTCCTAAATTCATAATCAGTACGATTGTGCGCGATATGACCATTTTGGAATTGTCGCCCACACTAACTTGTTTGATTTTGGCAGGAAAAATAGGATCGGCAATTGCAGGAAATATTGGTACAATGCGTATCACCGAACAAATAGATGCCCTCGAAGTGATGGGAATTAACTCCTCGTCTTATTTGGCATTGCCAAAAATTATTGCATGTGTCCTGACCTTTCCGATGTTGGTGGTTTTGGCAGGTTTTTTGACCATTTTTAGCGCACAAGTAATAGGAGTGCACGTGGCTGGCGTAGTTTCTGATGCCGACTTTACCTACGGACTTCGTGCAGGTTTCAAGGATATGAACGTGGTTGTGACGGTGATAAAATCGTTTGTATTTGGATATTTAATTTCTTCTATATCAGCCTATTATGGATTTATGACCCAAGGTGGCGCCTTAGAAGTGGGCGAATCTATAACAAAAGCTTTGACAACGAGTTGTTTATCTCTGTTGGCGGCCGATTATTTGGTGGCCGAATTATTTATCTGAGATGAACGAAAATACGTCTTATATTGATCCTGAAAAAGTAGCTGAAAATCCAGGATTATTACCTTATGCACACACCGTAGGAGGAGCCGTCATAAAGCCTGAAGATATCGGAAAAACGAAAGGACGTGCATTAGCCGCCATGGAACAACAGACTGATATGCAGCTCAAACAGTTGTATCAGCAAATGAAGACATTGGTCGATCAGGCAAACGAAATAAAACAAAGAAAGGAAGCCTCCGAAAAAATTTATTCAGCTCAAATGGGTTTCGAACCACTTATTAATCATACTTATTTTTTGTACGAAAAAGAAGATGATACCCATGTAGTATCAATGATAGCACCACACGAATGGGGACGTAAAAAAACGTTTAAACAATTCCTGCACAAAATCAAGCTTTTAGCAGATCATACTTGGGAGATTATTATTAAATAGTTTTATATTAGAATATAATTGATGATTTTTTAATAATTTATTAAAATTAATATTTAAGTATTAAATAATGAATTTGAATCCACATTTTTAAAATAATTCTTAATTAAAGGCTTATTTACCTTGACAAATAGAAGACATTTTATATTTTTATCCTTCTATTTTTATAGCCATGTCGCAATTAAGAAAAGTAGCCGAGCTGAAATTAATTGGCAGTTTTGTTTTAATGACTTTTGTACTCGGGGCACTTACCATTTTGGCTTATCATAATAGTAGACAGAACGATGAATCGAGTAAATGGGTGGCGTATACCAACGAAATACTCTATCATTCCGAAAAAATAATCTCCTCCGCTATCGACATTGAAACGGGACAACGAGGGTACCTTATAACGGGTGATAGAATATTTTTGGAACATTACGAAGTAGCTAGAAAGAAAATACTTACTCATATTCAGAAACTTAAAACGTTCACAAAAGACAATCCCGTTCAGCAAAAACGAATGGATACACTCGCCTTTTTAACCAAACGAAGAATAGCGTTACTTGGTGAATTGGTGAACGTGCGGAGCAAAAATACAACAATCAACGAGACAATGACCTCCATGTCCTATGAAAGCAAAAGTTTGCTGGATAAGTTTAGAATCGTACTGAGGAATTGTCAAGAGGATGAAAAAAAGTTTTTAGAATTGCGCATTCAAGCACACGAAAGTGGATCGAAGAAATTTTATCAAACCCTTGCAGGTCTTATTATTTCAGGATTTGTTATTCTATTTATTTCGTTTATTTACTTATACAAGTATTTGGAAATTAGGGATAAAAATGAGCAAATAATACAGCAGAATTGGAAATTGTTGGAGTCAGTTTTGGATAATATTAATGCAGGTATTTATATTAAAGATCTGACTGGCAAATATTTGCTTGTAAATAAAAAAATGGCCAGACAATTTGGAAAGGACAAATCCGAAATTTTTGGACATAAAATGGAACCGCACGTTAATTCTGAAGTGGCTCAAAAACAGATTGAAAAAGACGAATTAGTCATCACATCTAAAATAGCAACCGAAAGCGAAGAGTCATTTTTCTTTCAAGGCAACACTTATCATACCATCTATTCCAGATTTTCCTTGCTAGACGATCAAAACAATGTTACTTCCATTTGTGGCGTAATTACAGATATTAGCGAAATCAAACAGGCACAGGAAATTCTGACCTATCAATCCTCCATGATTCAGCATGCCTCTGATGCGTTTATAGGTTCAGATCTCGATTTTACCATTACTTACTGGAACAAATCGGCCGAACAACTGTACGGGATTAGTGTTGCTGAAGCCATCGGTAAAAATGTATTCAAACTGCTGAATACCAATAATACAGCTCCAGAAAATATTAGTCAAATTATTTTTGATCAGATCAAAGAAAATGGATCTTGGCAAGGCGAGTTTGAATACCAAACCAAGAACGGTAGAACGATTCCAATTTCTACCTCTACTTCTTTCATTAAAAATAACGATGGCGAAATAGTGGGTATTTTGGCCATCAATCGCGATATAACCGAACGTGTAAAACAACAAGAATCTATCGTTCAATTGAACAAAGAACTAGAAGCATTTACCTATTCGGTTTCGCACGATTTGCGTGCGCCACTTCGTGCTATAGATGGTTATGCTCGTATTTTACTCGAAGATCATTACAACCAAGTAGACGATGACGGCAAAAAAACGATTCAAATCATCGTGAACAATGCCGTACGAATGGGGAAATTGATTGATGACCTTTTGACTTTTTCCAGAACAGGCCGACAAGATTTGCTCAAAAGAAAGCTGAATATGCAAGAAATTGTCCACGAATCGCTCAATGAGTTTGAAAATGGAATCGACTTGCGATATGCACAATTAAAAATCGGTGAATTGCCCAATTCGGTTGGCGACCTCAATATGATTCGTCAAGTTTGGACCAATCTGATCAGCAATGCACTCAAATATTCGAGCAAAAAGCCAGACCCAATAATAGAAATTGGAGGATATTCAGATACTTATCAGGACGTTTACTACATCACAGACAATGGTGCAGGTTTTGATATGCAAT
This sequence comes from Cytophagales bacterium, assembly GCA_043769845.1. Lineage (GTDB taxonomy): Bacteria > Bacteroidota > Bacteroidia > Cytophagales > UBA9547 > UBA9547. Next base: position 1,184 of record JAYVIX010000006.1, on the reverse strand, counting down.
ATGCCCACAAATTGTTTGGCGTTTTTCAACGTTTGCATCATCAAGAAATGTTCGGAGGAACTGGTGTAGGACTTGCCCTCGTCCAACGCATTATTTCTAAACATGCAGGGAAAATTTGGGCCGAAAGTGAAGTCGATCAAGGAGCTACTTTTTATTTTTCTCTTCCTAAAAATTTATAATAATCTCACATGGAAAATAATGTTATTGAAATACTCTTGGTAGAAGATAATATGGACGATGCGGGCTTGACCATTCGTGCTCTAAAAAAGTACAATCTGGCCAATAATCTACTCCACCTTCATGATGGCGAAGAAGCGCTGAATTATATTTATTCAGAAACAACCAATGCCATTCCAAAACTGATTTTGCTAGACTTGAAAATGCCTAAAGTAGACGGATTGGAGGTTTTGCGTAAGCTAAAGTCGGACGAAAGTAAAAAGCACATCCCAGTTGTAGTGCTTACTTCTTCGAAAGAAGAGCAAGATATAGTACAATCTTACCAGTTGGGAGTAAATGCATACATTGTAAAACCAGTACAATTTGATAGCTTTATGAAAGCAGTAGCCGATTTGGGTTTGTTCTGGTTGATATTAAATCAGGTGCCTTACAAGGTCAGATAAAACAAGAGCATAAAATGGATAACAGACTGAGAATATTGATCTTGGAAGATTCGGAAGAAGACGCCCATCTGATAGAATATGTTCTGAAAAAATCGGGATTACAGTTTTCTTCTAAAATAGTTGCAAACAAATTCGAATTTGTAAAGCAACTTAGAAGTTTTCTACCCAATATTATTCTTTCCGACCATTCGATGCCAAGTTTCAACTCCATTGAAGCTTTTGAAATTTGTAAAAAATCGAACATATCGATTCCTTTTATTCTGGTGACGGGTGCAGTTTCGGAGGAATTTGCAGTTGATTGTCTAAAAAATGGAGCGGATGATTATTTGCTGAAAAATAATTTAACCCGATTACCATCAGCTATTGAAAGTGCAATTAAAAGGAAAGAGGCTGAAAATGAGCGTATCATAGCTCTTGGAATGCTCCAGAGAAGCGAAGAACATTTCAGAAAACTAATTGAAAATTCTTCAGATATTATCGCAATAATTAACCCCAACAAATCTATCGGGTATGTAAGTCCATCAGTCAAACGAATACTTGGTTTTTTACCTGACGAATTCCGAA
>JAYVIX010000005.1:0-6678 GCA_043769845.1 Cytophagales bacterium | reverse complement strand
CCTTTTTCATCCGAAAACACGCCCTTTTCGAGCTCTTTTATGTAAATAGAAACGCCAGTGAAACTTTCATTCGATTCGCCATCTATGACGATTCCTTTGATTGAATGTGTACAATCAGTGTTTTGTGCGACAGTTCGAATCTGAAAAATCAGAAGGAGAAGAATTGAAAAATGTAAAACTTTGCTAGTCAAGAGATTCTAAATGCAACAGTATTGCAAATGTAATCTAAGAAGTTTAAAGTTCAATGTCTAAAATAGAAAGTTGGGTTGAAAAATATTGAATGAAGAGAAATGTGGTTAATTGAAACCTATTGGTTCTCTTGAATCATGTGGTGGATTGATGAGTTGTTTCAAGGTATTGAAGATCATCTCGATATCGTCCTCCTGTTTGTCAGCTCTTTGATCTTGTTTAAGGATTTTCCTTTCCAGTTGTTCCAGCTTAATCACTACATCTTTATGAGATAAAAGGACTTCTCGCATTCGAGTGAAAATGCGGATAATTTGTATGTTTACTTCTATGGCGGTATCACTATTCAATACGCTCGACAACATGGCTACTCCTTGTTCGGTGAAGGCATTAGGTGCGATCCTTGTACCACCCCAACTTGCTCTTCCATTTTGGAATACCAAATTCTTGAATTCCTCATCCGAAAGCCTGAACATAAAATCTTCTGGAAAACGCTTAAGATTACGACTTACGGCCTTGTTCAAATTCCCCGTAGTAACGCCATACATCTCGGCCAAATCCCTGTCCAACATCACCTTCTTACCTCTAATCAAGTATATTTTACTAATTACAATTTCGTCTGTTATTGCAATGGATTTGCTCATTCGTTTATTGTCCAATTATCAAAGGTAAAAAAATGATGCTAATAAATGCTGTTCATAACTGGCATAAGCTTGCGCACTTTTATTATTCAAAACCTTTCATAAAATGTATCAAAATCCAAAATCGTCCAGCCCTATCTCGTAAAATTTGGCTGATAATCATTTGCAAAAACTATAGTTGGGCTGTCGCAGATTTGCAATCTGTGACGATAGATTGGTTTAAGGGTCTAAGACCCTTTTATTATTATCGGATTGCAGGGCAAAGCCCTAAAACATACGTCACTCGGCAATAGCCGAACGATTGGTTGATTTCTGAAAATCAAAAAAACGACCTTGGCAGTCCTTTGTCTTGTCCAAAATAGGTTTACACAATTGTGTACCTAATTGAAAAGAGCTCAGAATCAAAGTACAAAATCGTGTTTTACCGTTGACAAGGTCTGAAAAAGACCGTTGTCAACGGTTCAATGATCTAATAAAAATTGCCTTTGATATTTTGCCAAGGGCTATTTTTTGTACTGTAAAATAGCATAAAAGGCTAAATGTGGGTAGCCTCCGATGCAATTGGTGGTTTAAAGAAACGACCGATAATGTAACAACTGATTTTAATCCGTTGTATTTTAAAAGAAAGATGCAGCTAAAACAAACTGGTTTGGCTGCATAAACTTCTTGTCTTTGCTGCATCATTTTCATCTCCGCCAATGCATAATCATTTTGTTCATCAATACATAAACGTTTCGAAACGTTGCAATCATTTGGCTTCTCAGCTTTGTCAAAGTTTAGAACTTTGACAAAGTTTTTGGCAGAATCAACACCCCGCTGCGCTAAGATTTGCGCCAGTTGGCAATTAACGAAGACGGATGTATCAAAATCTGGCGCAAGAGTTGAGCGAAGCGGCTCTTGTGACTGGCTTCATATAAGTCTTCAGACTTACGCATTATTATTACGGAAGTCTGAAGACTTCAATTATTACCGACACAAGTCGCACTACGCTAAGACTTGCGCCAGTTTGGGGATTTAGGTTGCCAAGGTACATACACTTTATCTGATAATATCGGGCAAAGTTTTCCTGATATGTGCGGCATCGTAGTTATTGAACTAACTCCTGACTTATGCTCTTTTAGCAACACTTGTAAATCGTGCCAATACACTAAGATTCAACTTGGCATCTCCAAGTTCGATGAACATAATTTAGAATTTACCAACACTATAGCTTCTAGCAATAACTATGTATATTCATTTGTGAAATAGATTTTTTAACCTATTTTTATTCAAGCTAGGCCTGCATAAAAGTAGGTCTAGCTTTCTCTATTCATTTTCTCATTGATCTACTTAAGCGTGTATCTTTCTATAATACGACATTACATACTGCTAATACTTGTTTTCATAAGTAGCATATCAGTAGCTCAAAAACCTACGAACACCATCAGAGGCAGGGTACTAGACCAAAATTCTAGAATTTCCCTAGAGGGCGTATACGTAAGCATAACAGATTCGGAGCAAAAAACTAAGATCTTCACAACCGATTCATTGGGTAATTTCGAGTTTGAAAATGTACCTATTGGTTTATTTACCGTTTTGGTTAGGCAAATAGGTTATGATACCAAAGAATTAACCAATCTATACCTAGGTAGTGCAAAGGAAAATTGGTTGAAAATACAATTGACTGAAAAAATAACAGCATTAGATTCTGTCGTGATAATTGGGAAGAGATCCTTACCCAAACTGGGCTTGGTGAGTGTACGAAATATTGATTTTGCACAAGCTAAAAACTATGCGGCCGCATTTGATGACCCTGGACGTATTATTCAAACACTTCCAGGTGTAATAGGTACTGGTGATAATGGCAACAATGTAAGCATACGAGGCAACTCTCCAATTGGATTGCTCTGGCGCATCGAAGGAATAGATGTGCCCACTCCCAACCATTTTGCATACAATGGAGCAGCAGGGGGGCTCATTGGTATGTTTGGTAATAACACAATAGACAATGCCAATTTTTATTCAGGAGCATTTCCTTCCGATTTTGGCAATGCCACTGCTGGCGTGGTAGACATAGAACTGCGAAGAGGAAATACTAAAAAAAGGGAATATGGGCTAGAACTTGGGATGTTGGGGCTAAGAGCAGAAGCAGAAGGCCATTGAGAAAAGGCAAAGATGCTTCTTATTTGTTTAGCTATAGACTTTGGGATATTTCATTATTGAAAAAAGCAGGAGTCGATTTTAAAGAAGCACTCATTCCTTCCGTTCAAGATTTTAATTTCAACATTCATTTTAAAACTCCCCGAGGAACTACCAATGTATGGGGAATAGGAGGACTTGGCTATCAATATCAAAAATACAGTATATATTATGACCAAGCTTGGTACAAAATGGGAGTAACTGGTATTAAAAACATCATCAATATTAATCACCGATCGTTTTTACAAAATATAGTTTCATACAGCGCCAGTCGACAAAAAACAGAAAAAAGTAGCAGTTATCTGAACTTTAAGAATACTCATTTAAATGAGTATATAGAATTAAATACCAGATTAAGCAGTATGTATCAATACAAACTTAATTCCAGACATACATTTAATATTGGAGGCGTATGTAGACATGTCAACTCGAGTATATATAATACAAATTATTCCAACCTTACCATTAACACTACAATTCCTGTTTCTATTAATATTGATGCCATAATACTGCAAGCATATATAAAATGGAAATATAGAATAACAGAAAAATTAGTATTGCTAACAGGAGTACACAACTTGTATTTGAATTATATAAAGAAGGCAACTATTGAACCAAGAATCGCTGCTGAATATCGATTCTCAAATAAATATCAACTAAATATGGGAGTAGGCAAGCATGCCCGTTCCGAAGACTTAATATCTTATTCCAATTATTATTACAATAATACTAATCGTGAACTGAATTTATCAGTTGCGTACCACTTCGTTTTGGGGCAAAAAATATACTTTTCCAAAGAATGGGAATTATCTATAGATACCTATTATCAATATTTGACAAAAGTATTAATAGATAAATATATAAGTTCTTCTCGAACAGCCATTAATAACGATTCTTATGTCCCAAACGCTTGGGCAAATAAGGGTTTCGGACACAACGAAGGCATAGAATTGATGCTTTCCAAAACACGACCCAAAGATTATTTCATCACATTAACTGGAACGTTGTTCAATTCAAAAGCTAAATCATCGGATAATATATGGCGCGACACTCGGTATAACTCCCATTTTGCTTTTAATTTTTTGACAGGTAAGGATTTTGTGAAACAGAAAAATGATAAACAAATCATTTGGAGTGTGAACACAAGACTAACGTACATCGGGGGACCATTGATTAATACAATAGACTTAGCTCAATCACAGTTGAGATAAACAGAAGTTTATGTCAATAATTATCTATACGACAAAAAAAATCCCAATTATTTCAGAGCAGATCTTCAAATAAGGCGCAAAAAAGAGAAGACACATTATTCAACCGAATGGAAATTGGAGATTCAAAACGCCACCAATATGCAAAATGTGTCTACACAATACTATGATCCAATTACAAAAAAGATACTATACAACTATCAGTTGCCTATTTTGCCTGTAATCAGTTATCGAGTAGAGTTTTAAAAGTAGTGCATCAATGCTAAACAAAAAATGCAAGCCCGAGAGATTTCTGCCATTGCTGGTGTTTTCACCAGCAACATTGCGTACCGTTTAGTTGTTGGTGAAAACACCAACAACGGCAAAGTTACCTTGACAACGGTCTTTTTCAGACCTTGTCAACGGTAAAATGGGGAAACAATGCGTTCACCGTTGTCAAGGTCTGCGACCGTTGACAAGGTAGCGAATGAAGAGCTATTGCACCTTTGACTAGAAGATACTATTCCAATCAATGGCTCGGTTGCACCGAGTGACTAATATACGCTAGGGCTTCGCCCTTTATATGTTTTACTTATTTGCCTTCCGTAATTCCAACATCTAGGAAAATTGTCTTTTGTTTAATTTAAATGCGGGCAAAGCCCTAAAATATAGGCCTCACTCGACACAACCAAGGGACTCGAAAAGTTGCCTATAACAAAACCGGCAATTTAAATGCCTCTTCGCCTCGCAAAACTTCTTCGCCAGCATAATAAACCCGTTCCAAAAACAAACCGCAAGGTGGCGCAGTGAATTTATTGGCTTCTTTATCGCCTTCCATGATACTGAGAATTTCGCTTGGCTTCATGTTGCCTTTTCCTACTTCGACCAACATACCCACTATTCTACGCACCATTTTCCATAGGAAATGAGAACCAACTACGTGAACCACAATCATATCGTCCAATTCATACAAGTCGATAAACCTCATTTCCACTTGGGTCGATTTTTCCTCAGGATCATCGGCTGTGAAAGATCGAAAATCTTTGAATCCTTCGAGAAAACGTGCCGCATCTTGCATCGCTTTGGCATTCAGCTTGTCTTTCACCGACCAAACAAAAGGCTTCGCAAAGGCTGTTTTTCTACGTGAAATCAAATAAATATAACTTCTCGCAGTGGCGTCAAAACGTGCATGAAACTTGGGCGAAACCGTTTCGACATTCAGGATCGAAATATCTTTAGGAAGTTCGTCATTCAGTTTGATGCGCAAATTATAATTTGGAATCAGGGTTTGAACTTCCAAATGCGCCACTTGATCGAGTGCATGAACGCCCGAATCGGTTCGGCTGGAGCCATAAAATTCGAACGTTTTTGTTCCGAAAAGTGCTTCACAAGCTTTGAAGAATTCGCCTTGAATGGTTTTGGCATTATTTTGGACTTGCCAACCCGAATACTTTGTACCATCGTATTCGAGCGTGATTTTAAAACGGGGCATTCTTCTAGTATTTCGTAGTAAGTACATTCCTCGGCTGCACAGAGTGATTAATATACACTAGGGCTAAAAAATCAGGAAATGTGTTATTTCAGTAGATCGGAAACATGATAGACAGTATCAATATCAAGAAATGATACATACTCCCCATCTATCACTTCAAAATCGTTCTTTTGCTCCAATGTCAATGCATTTACCTCGGGTAAATTTTCCAAAGGAATGTGAAGCGATGATTTATTTGTGAACACCAACACCATTTCTGTTTCTAAAAACGAAACATTTATTATTTCATTTTGTACCGCTATCATCTCTTTATTGCCTTTACTAAGTGGTTTGAATAAAACAACTCTAATTGGGACATCAACACGCTTTTGTTCTCAACAATCAATTCTTTTATTTCATTCAGCTCTTTGCCCGAAAACTCACCCTTTTTATTTTCGTCAAGACAGACCTCAGGTTCAAGCCAAAATTTGCAGGACTTTTTATAACCCTTTCTATTGAACGTAACATGTATATGCTTTCTTGATTCGTTTATATCAACAATATAAATAAGAAATATATACCGTGCTAAAATCAACAACTTACCCATAAACCAAAGTTAAGTATGTTTTGTCAAAACAAGAAAACCATCAGTTAGTAGAATTCGCTCTTATTCCAAAAACAAAAAATGCAAGCCCGAGAGATTCCCCATCGGCCGCTCATCATTATTTTTGGAAAAAACGTTGTGTGGCATGAGAGCGCAGACGAACTGTTTTTTATTAGTAAATGAGCATTGTTGGCCTTGTGATGTGGTACCGAGCTTGCGTGTGCAAGATACTATTTTGTATTCTGTTTTAACCGCAAAGGGCACAAAGTTTTTATAGATAAATTGCTCAGATTAATTAACTACCGCAAATATCCTTTTTGAAGCGTCTCTCTTTCCGAAAGTTTCAACACTTTTTCTGCCAAATAAATAGACAAAATGGTCATGCTTAGGCCAATAATTGCGCCTGCATAA
>JAYVIX010000004.1:0-2678 GCA_043769845.1 Cytophagales bacterium | reverse complement strand
CGCAAAAAACTCATCACACATATCATGGGCTTTTTGGTCATGGAAAACGGGATTTTCCTACTATCACTCGCCATTGGTAGCGAAATGCCTTTTATTGTCAACATGGGAATTTTGCTCGATTTGATGACCAGTGTTTTCCTTTTCGGATTCTTCCTTTTCAGAATAGGTGAAATATCACACACACAAGAAGCCGAAAGTTTGACGGGACTAAAAGATTAATTAATAGTTAGTAATTAAAAATTAATAGAAGTGTTTTTATAACCAATAACCTCGCTCTGTGTCTCACCGAGCGAAATTGGGAAAGTATTCTGTGGGACACAGAACACGGAGAAAGGACATAGAACACGGTGATGGAGCAGGTCGAAATACGAAATACTAATTACGAAATACTAAAATAGGATGAACGAACTGATTTTATATTTTGCAGGTTCAGCCGTGATTGCGCTGCTCATGTTCTTTTTGAGGTCGCATTCATCGATCAATTATTTGCTTTTTATTCCATTTCTTGGTCTTCAATATTTTCTGAATTATCACGAAAGCCAGCACATTTACGAAATCCAAGGGGAGTATTTTTGGACTGATGGTGTCGGGATTATTTTCCTGACCGTTTTGTCCATCATTAGCACGTTTACGATTATTCACTCCTTTATTTTTCAATGGAAAACCAAAGAAGCAGTTCGTTTGGTGGCTACGCACAATGGCTCGCTCGTAATGTTTATTTCGATGATGACAGGCGCGCTCATCACCCAACACATTGGTTTGATGTGGGCTTTTTTGGAAGCAACTACCATTTTTGGTTCACTCCTTATTTATCATAATCGAAACAAAGAATCGCTTGAGGCTACTTGGAAGTACATTTTTGTGTGTTCGATTGGTATTTCACTCGCTTTCGTAGGCATACTTTTTCTTTCGATTGCTTCCAAAGATGCAGGCAATGTCGAGCTTTCGATCAGTTCATTGATGGCCAATGCAGCGCGATTAGACCCTGTTTGGATGAAAGTCTGTTTCATTCTTATCCTTACAGGTTTCAGTGTCAAAATGGGTGTGATGCCCTTTTTTACGGTTGATATTGATGCCAAAGATGCCGCTCCATCGGCCATTGGAGCTTTGTTTTCGGGAGGACTGATGAATGTGGGTTTTGTGGCTATTTTCAGGTTTTACGAAGTTTTCGCAATGACCAGTATTCACGCTTGGATGGACCGAGTATTGCTGATTACTGGAGTAGCTTCCATTTTTTTCGCTACTGTTTATATCCTGAAAGTCAAGCATTTGAAACGCCTTTTTGCCTATTCTAGTGTCGAACATGCTGGTATTGCGCTCATTGCTTTGGCATCGGGTGGGATAGGATATTATGCCGTCATTTTGCATTTGGTTTTGCATTCATTTACCAAAGCCAGTATCTTTTTTCAGATTAGCCAGATCGAACGAGTTTTTCGTGATCGAAATATTGAAAACATCGGAGGTTATTTCAAACACAATCCTTATGGTAGTTTGGTTCTTATTTTGGGCTTTTTGTGTGTGACTGCCATGCCGCCATCAGGTATGTTTATTAGCGAGTTTATGACCTTTAAGGCCATGATTTCCAATGGATTACTTCCTCTTACTATTTTGCTATTGGTATTGTTGTCATTTATATTCTATGCTATTGCAAAAGATGTTTTCCATGTGCTGTTCTTTCTCCCGATGCGATCTAGTGCGGTTTATTACGACAAGGTACATCCTTTGGAATCGCTTTCGCAGATTGTGATGTTATTGGTCGTGATTTATGTAGGAATAAATCCTCCTGCGTTTTTGGAAGAAGTCATCACTTATGCCATCAAGAACCTTCACTAACATGTCAGTTAATTTTTAATTAATTATTATCAATTAATTCAAATGAGTTTCGCTACGATAAAAAATAATCAAACCATTCCTGTCAAGGAGATTCCAATTGTTTCGTACGAACTGTTTATGGGTTTGATGAGACAATTGTTGGCCGAGTTGGGCAATCATTGTGTGAGTTATTTTGGGTATCCAGTTTCTGCCCAAAAGCACACTTTTTTTGCTGTAATAGCCAATGACGATACAGCCGATTTGAACGTACTTTGCTATGAATTGAGCGATGCGAAAGATCAGAAAATAGCATCGCTCACGCCAGAAATTCCAGCTTTACATATTTTTGAAAGAGAAATCTTTGAAAATTTTGGTGTTCAATTTCAGAATCATCCTTGGTTGAAACCAGTGCGTTATGCATGGAACAGAGCCGATCAAACGAAAAATCAGACCAATTATCCGTTTTTTAAACTCGAGGGCATGGAAAGCCATGAGGTAGGAGTGGGGCCTATTCATGCAGGAGTAATCGAACCAGGGCATTTCAGGTTTTCGTGTTATGGCGAAAATGTCCATCATCTCGAAATCAAATTGGGTTACCAACATCGCGGAATTGAATCACTTTTTTTGCAAAAAAAATTGCTCATTCAGCGCACCGTTTTGGCCGAATCTATCACTGGCGACACCGTTGTAAGTCATACTTTGGCCTTTGTACGCAATATCGAGCAGCTTTATGGCATCGAAGAAACCGACAAATTGGCTTTGGCACGTACGATTGCTTCTGAAATCGAGCGCATCGGGATTCATGTCGGAAATCTGAGTGCTGTTTGTCAAGACATTGCCTATCAGCTTGGTAGTTCTGTTTTTGG
>JAYVIX010000003.1:0-2328 GCA_043769845.1 Cytophagales bacterium | reverse complement strand
ATAATCATTCTTCGTAATTTATATCCTTGTAAACTAAGTGACTTGGAGGTAAATTTAGCGAAATATACTTTTAAAATGAGCTTTGTATATATCGTGCTGCCTTATTTGATACTACCTTACCTTATTTCATTTTCCATCAAAAGAACCAATTGGAATAGAAAATGGGGGTATTTAATCGCTGGATTATTGGTGCCTCTTGTTCCGTTTTTACTGGTTCAATTAGGTATTTTACCTCCCGAAGGAATGGTTTTGGTCGGTACCTCTATTTTCGCACTTCCAGCGGTACTTTTTAATCAGTATTTGGCAAATAAATACATGAATAAATATTCAAACAATTCATATCAAAATTAATTCTCAATCTTTCTTATTTTTACGGCTCTTTTATACGACTATGCAATCTATCCTTTCCGACATCAAACGCCTAGCCAATACACTTTCTAGCGAAGTAGTAGGTTTCAGACATCATTTGCACCAACATCCCGAACTTTCGTTTCACGAATACAAGACGTCCGAATTTGTGCGTACCACCTTGCAAGCCAAGGGAATAGAAGTCGAAGAGATCAAAGAAGGAATTGTGCAAACGGGTTTAGTGGCGTATGTAAAAGGAAAAAATCCAAGCAAAAAAATCGTTGCTCTGCGTGCCGATATGGACGCACTTCCTATTCGCGAACAAAACGAAGTGCCTTACAAATCGCAAAACGAAGGGGTCATGCACGCTTGTGGACACGATGTACACACATCATCACTTCTAGGTACAGCATTGATTTTGAACGAATTAAAAGACCAATTTGAAGGAACTATTAAATGTATTTTTCAACCAGGCGAAGAACTGATTCCTGGTGGTGCATCGCTCATGATAAAAGCTGGCGTACTAGAGAAACAGAAACCTAGCAGTTTGTTTGGCCAACACGTGGCACCCAATATTGAGGTAGGGAAAATAGGTTTTCGTCCTGGCATCTACATGGCCAGTGCAGACGAAATCTACCTTACAGTGAAAGGCAAAGGCGGCCACGCTGCGATGCCCGATTCCAATATCGACCCTGTTTTGATTACTGCGCATATCTTAGTCGCATTGCAACAAGTTGTGAGCCGCAATGCCAATCCGAAGATTCCTACCGTTTTGTCTTTCGGAAAAGTACTAGCCGAAGGTGCTACTAACATTATCCCGAACGAAGTACAGGTAGCAGGAACTTTTCGTACGCTGAACGAAGAATGGCGTGCCGAAGCAAAAAAGCGCATTACAAAAATGGCACAGGGAATAGCCGAAAGCATGGGCGGAAGTTGTGAAGTAAATATCCTAGACGGCTATCCGTACTTGGAAAACAACCCATTGCTTACCTCGCGCGCGCAAAAATACGCTCAAGAATATATGGGAGCAGAAAACGTGATTGATCTTGATATATGGATGGCTTCCGAAGATTTTGCCTTCTACACTCACCATGTAGATGCCTGTTTCTACCGTCTAGGCGTACGCAACGAGGCTAAAGGCATTACTGCAGGAGTGCACACTCCTACTTTTGATGTAGACGAAAAATCATTGGAAATAGGCAGTGGCTTGATGGCTTGGTTGGCCGTGAAGGAGTTGAGAGAATAACCTTATTAGCCTAATTGTCAATCAACAAACAGAATGACAATTAGGCTAATTCCACAATGATTATTTTAAGGTGTTTTAGTTTTTCCACAACTTTCACAATAGCTCTTTTTTAAGTATTTATCATCCAACAATTGGAATGACACTCCTCCGTGATAGGCTGTTCCAAAAAGATTGCAAAATCGATCTTTATGAATATTATACGCATTTAACAAGGTACTTCTATACGATTCTTTTTTGGTGCTCAGAGGATCTACAATGGTTAGGTTGATGTAGTAATAAAGCAAATCTTCTGACACCTCTATCTTGTTGGTTCTTCCTTCAATCATTTTCAAAGCCCAGTCAAATTTCCTGAAAGCCACAAAATGCTGTGCCAAACGCAATAAATCGTTGTCTTCGTAGTTTGTATTCTTATAGTTCAGGTTGATGTAGGCAAGCGATTTTTCTACTTCTGCATATCCTTTTTCTAAAAGCAATCGCTCGGCCAATACGATATGGTAATTGATCATTAATCGCCTGATTAATCGTTTATCAATTGTAGTTTTTTCAAGTGCTTTGATGTGTTTGAGCATTTCCTCTCGGCTCGACACCAATTCGTTTTGGGCAAACAGTCGCATTTCCAGCACGCAAACATTCCATTTTATAAACGGATTATTTGGAAGCAAAGCATCTAATCGTTTAAATTCTATCAGGCTAGATGCGTCATTGGTCTCGACCCCTTGGGCAATAAAAACTTG
>JAYVIX010000002.1:0-11891 GCA_043769845.1 Cytophagales bacterium | reverse complement strand
AGAGCAATCGAAAAATACTTTTTGATTATGATCACTTATCTCAAGTTCATTGTTTTGTTTTTGCAATAATTTATTCAGATGTTCGAGTTCTTTTTTCTGATTTTGAATCAACTCCGTTTGAATTTCTAGCTCTTTATTCGTTTTTAATAAAGAAGTTAAAAGTTCATCCGCTTTTGTTTTGGCTTTTAGAAGTTCTAATTCATATTCCTTTCTTTTACTGATATCGAAAACACGCCACCTTGTATATAAAAGAATATCATTTTCGTCTTTTATTTGGGTGGCGTTAATCAATACAGGTAATCTGGCATTTCCATTTTTTTCAAGTTCGAGATTTATCTCTTTGATACGTCCTTCTAAATGTAACTTAGGAGTGATATTTGTTTCAAAGTATAGTTTGCTGCCAGTAGTTAACAATTCAGAAAGTGTTCTCTTGTCAATTATCTCTTTTCTTGAATATCCAATTAGAGAAAAAAAAGTATTGTTACCTTCAATGATTATTTCTTCGTTTGAAGTAGAAAAATAACCACTTGCTGAAGTGTTATATATTTCTTTATAATCTAAAGTTACAGGTTGAGACATTTCCAACATGATCTAATTTAAAAATGCACGCATGGCTTTGATTGTCAAGTCAGGATTAGAAAGGTGAGGACAATGTCCCGAAGTATCTAAGACAGTTAATGTGCTGTTTAGCATTTGAGCATCCAAGTATTTTCTAACATCAAGCGGTACTAAGGAATCATTTTTACTTTGTATAGTCAATGATTGCGTTTTTAGTTTTAAAAAGTCCTTTCTATTATCTCCTAGAAAAATCACTTTTGCAAAATGCTTTGAGATCGAAGGATTCATCCTACAAAAACTAGTTTCCCATTCTTCCTTTAATTCTGGACGGTCGTTGTTACTCATTATTAATGGTGCAACGTTATGAGACCAAGTAAGATGATTGGTGTCTAACGATTCTAGAAGCATGTCTATATCTGCTTTTGTAAATCCTCCTAAATATCCTTCATCATTGATATATTTTGGGGATGGGCATATCATGATTAATTTATCAAACAATTTTGGTGCTTTATTGCAAGCAATAGTGCAGATAGTAGCACTTACAGAATGACCTACTAATATGACATTACTAAGTTTAAGTTCGTAGCATATTTCTATTATATCATCTGCATACGCATCCAATTTGGTATACTTGTCAAAATCGTAAAAACTAGTATCTGAATAACCAGAACCTACTAAATCTATTAATATAATTTTATAGTCGTTTTCAAATGAGGGGGTTATGTAACGCCACATACTTTGATCACATCCATAACCGTGAACAAATAATATTGTTTTAGAACCGTTACCTAAAAATCTAACATTGTTTTTCTTGATAATCTTTTGTTCCATGTGATAAGTATTGTTTCAGATGATTGATTTTATTTACAATCAATCTTAACAAATTTACATTTTATTTAATTGAAGCTGAAATTTTAAAAACCAAAATAAAAATGCTGTCAATTTTTAATTATTTTTTTTAGTTATTGGATAATTATAAAACTAGACTTTCTGTCCATTTTCAAAAAATAAGCACCTTTTAAATTATTAGTTAGGTCTATGAGTTCACCTCCTTTAGCTAACATAATACCTTCCATAGAAAACACCTCCCATTCTGATGCTTGACTGAGTTTAAACTGACCTGTCAAACTTGGATTAGGAAAAACACTAATACTTTCTTGATTTGTCAATGCTGTTGCATATGTTATGCAGTGCATTTGTAACTACAGATAAACAGGATTTGTAATCCGATAATAGCAAACGGGTCTTAATCCTCACTGTACGTGGTTTTCCGAAGCTAATTAAGTACTTTGTATGATTGTAGTGTCTATGACACGGGCTAATTTCAGTGAACATTCAACAAACTCCCTCTTTAATTTAACCTAGACGAAGTCTCTACAGTTTATTGTTTGTCCGTAGTTTTTCGCCTTTGTTAGTGTTTTCATCAATAAAAAATGTGTTGGTAATGCAGCAAAAGTTGTTGGTCAAAAGTCCAATAACGGCAGAAACGATTAAACCTTGTAGGTTGGAGAAACCAATATTTTACCCCATTATTCTTTTTATCCATTTCAATTTGAATGCCGAATAAGGGGCATATTTCAAACTTGCTTCGAACCAAAACGGCTTATGTAGAATGCTTTTATAGTGCGTAAAAGTATCAAATCCCGCTTTGCCGTGATAGCTACCCATTCCGCTAAAACCAACACCACCAAAAGGTAAGTGGCTGTTTGATACATGCATCACACTATCATTCACAGCTCCACCACCAAACGAAAGTTCACTCAATAGCTTTTTTATAATCTTATCGTTTTTTGAATAAATGTAACACGCCAGTGGTTTTGGCCTGTTTTTTACCAAATGAATAACGGAATCAAGGTCTGTAAATGAGAGAACGGGAAGGATTGGCCCAAATATCTCGCTTTCCATAACCGCCTCATCGAATGAAATATTATTCAATATAGTAGGGCTTATGTAACGTGTATTTCTGTCTGTTTTTCCACCATAGTATATTTTAGAAGTATCAATCAATTCATTTAGTCGGTCGAAATTTTTGGTATTAATTATCTGTGTATAACTGTCCGAACCATCCTGATAGTTTTGGGGATATTTGTTCAATTCCTCCACAAGGGCTTTTAAGAAGCTTTCTTCAACAGTTTTTTCAACCAATATATAATCAGGTGCAATGCAGGTTTGTCCAGCATTATAGAATTTTGCCCAGACTATACGTTTGGCGGTCATTTTCATGTCACAATCTGAAAATACAAATGTTGGGCTTTTGCCTCCTAATTCTAGCGTGACAGGTGTCAAGTGTTTGGCAGCCGCTTGGTAAATTATTTTCCCCACAGATATACTTCCGGTAAAGAATATTTTGTCGAAACGGTGTTCCAATAGCTCGTTCGTTACCGACACACCGCCTTCTGCCACATAAAAATAACGACTATCAAAAGCAGCATTGATCAAATTAGCCATTACGTTAGATGTGCGCGAGGGTAATTCGCTCGGCTTTACAATCACGGTATTGCCAGCGGCAAGGGCGGTGATGGCAGGAAGTAACGACAACTGGTACGGATAATTCCAAGCACCAATGACTAATACCATTCCCAATGGCTCAGGAATAATATAACTTTTTGCAGGAAAATTGGCCCATCCAGTTGGCACCTTTTCAACCTTACTCCACTGCTTTACTTTCTTTATGGCCAGATTTATCTCATGATACAACATCGATAATTCCGAAGCATACGTTTCGAATTCCGATTTGCCAAAATCTTCATAAATGGCTTTGTAAAGCAAGCTTTCATTTTCTTTCAGAAGATCTTTTACTTTCTTCAACTGCTGAATCCTAAATTCAACATCTTTTGTCTGGTTTGAATGAAAGAAAATCCGCTGCTTTTCTATAACATCTTCTATTTTCATCTGGTTACAATTATGGCTTTTTGTCGCGAAGAAAAATGCTTTTGCAACTACACAAAAGTGAGTTCAATTGATTCCTATATCCTTACGTTTTTGCTATAAAGAGTTGCATCATTCACACCTTGGAAAATGTATAAAATTGATAGTGTTGCAATATTCAGCATTTAGCCAATGCGTGAATGATGCAATTAATCCCTAAGGAAGTATAACACATGAGGCTATCATGTTGCTAACCTTTGACCCAATCATTATTTATACTCCTACTCCATTGTAAAATGATCCCATTTATTTTCTGGCAACGATGGCTATTCTATAGCAGTTTGCTATTTGCCTTGTTTGGAATTGTGTTTGCAGTATATGGAAACAACCCGCTATTTCAACCTTATAACGATGCGCTCGCCCGCCTTTTTTGGCACCAAGCGCATTTGCCAGTTGAAGCAGAACAGTTTCGGTCGTTTATATTTGTACCATTTGGCGGTACTATTGCCTGTTGTTATATTCTGGTTGCCTTTATTGCCTATTATCCCTTTAAACGAAAAGAAAAGTGGGCTCGCAATGCTATCATAGTCGCTTTTGGCACATGGATAGTGTTGGATTCGGCTGCTTGCTTGTATTATGGAGTTTATTTTCAGGTTTACCTCATTAATGCCTTCTCTTTCCTCCAAAAAGCATTGCCATTGATTTTTACTTGGAAAGATTTTGAAAAGAGTTAACCACTTCCGTGGCCTGTAAAAACATTCAACCTCCAAGGTTTTAAAAACCTTGGAGGTTTGTCCCATTA
Source organism: Cytophagales bacterium (assembly GCA_043769845.1). GTDB lineage: Bacteria > Bacteroidota > Bacteroidia > Cytophagales > UBA9547 > UBA9547. The sequence goes on along the minus strand of JAYVIX010000002.1, from coordinate 7,663 downwards.
ATAATAAAGACCATGAAAAAGATCCTCATCATCAACTGAAATCCAGACAAAAATAGCTTGTGTCATAGCATGGCCGAAAGCTATAAAAAGGGCGCAGATTCAACTAGTGCCGATTGCAAATTGGTTCACTTGATTTAGATTTTAATCCAATCCTACAAAACGGCTATCGGCTCGTAACAGAATTGGAACCCGATTTGGTAAAAATCCAGCAAGACATTTTACATGCCGATCATCTCGTATTTGTCTATCCTAACTGGTGGGGAACTTATCCTGTCTTGTTGAAAGGGTTTATTGATCGGGTTTTCTTGCCTGGTTTTGCTTTTAAATACCGAGAGAATTCTCCCTTTTGGGACAAGTTGCTAAAAGGAAAATCGGCAAGGTTGATCGGGACAATGGACACTCCCAAATGGTACTACTTCTTCGTGAACAAAAGCCTAGGACACAACTCGATGAAAAAAGCCATTTTGGAGTTCTCCAGTGTACAAAAAGGAAGGACAATTTGGCGATTTGTATGTCACCTATTCCATCAAAATCCCGAGCAAACTCTCCGATCAACAAAAGTCTTTATTTACTGAATTATCGAAATTGTAATTGACGATTTGAGCCATGCAAACAGAAAATTTAATTGCGCTAACAGCATTCTGCCAAAGTCACAATATCGGGACTTCATTCATGCATTCTTTGCAACGAAAGGGATTAATTGATATTATAACGATTCAAGAATCAGCTTTTATCGAAGTAGAGCAACTGCCTTTAATAGAGAAAATTGTTCGTTTTCACTATGACTTGGATATAAACTTGGAAGGAATTGAGTCTATCATTCACTTACTTCAATTGGTTGCTGACAAAGACACAAAAATAATGGAGCTGAAAAATAAACTACGTCTGTATGAAGATGATAATTCTTTTGCCTAACTAATTCGGGATATTATGAATAATAATTCATGTAATTTATTTTTAATTTTATCGAATATTTAGGTCTCATTAAAACTTTTGATCCCTTTTTTATGCTTTTATTTTTAAAAATGAACTTGATATAATGCAGTATAAAGTATTAATTATGACATTTTTACTTATAAAAGTGCTATTAAATACCACTACTGATATTATTTAGATTACTTAACACATTAAATCATCTTTCAGCAGTACTAAGTGTACGATTTTGTGATATATTTGATATTCTTAGTGTTGTTTATAAGCATTAAGACAAACCTACCCCCATTCAAAAGAAAGCAGATGCTTTGATACATGCAGTGAGACATATTCCGTTTTGCTGATTTTCTTTTGACCTAAACCTAGTACTCAAGGCCGTTGTTGGTGTTTTCACCAACAACTTAGCGTACAGGTTGTTGGTGAAAACATCGACAACGGCTAAATCACAAACTTTGGGAGAAAAACGAAACTTTATTTAGCATAAAATTTAACTCAACCCATTATGGAAGAGCTAACACCCGATACGAGTAACATAAAAGTAAAAAACAAGAGCGGGCATCCCAAAGGAGTGCATATCTCCAATCCATTTCCTGTTGTGGCAATTGGGGCATCGGCAGGTGGGCTCGAAGCCATTACCTTGCTTTTGAAAAACCTTTCGCCCACTACGGGCATGGCGTTTATTTACGTACAACACCTAAGTCCTGACCACAAAAGTTTGCTTTGTCCTCTGCTTGCTAAAGTCACTAAAATGACGGTGCAGGTGATCGAAGACATGGACAAGATGGAGCCCAACAATGTCTATGTTATTCCGCACGATAGAGACATAAAAGTGACTGATGGACACATCAAGCTAATCCCACGCCCGGAAAACAAAACTTGGAACCTTTCGATAGATGTACTTTTCGAATCATTGGCCGAAACGCACAAGGAAAATGTGATCGGGATTGTGCTATCTGGCAACGCACACGATGGCACGCGCGGACTGAAAAAAATAAAACAAGCTGGCGGTATCACGTTTGCACAAGACGACTCGGCCAAATTTGCCAGTATGCCCCATTCGGCCATTGCCGAAGGTGTGGTCGATTTTGTATTATCGCCCGAGGAAATAGCCAACGAGCTGAACACGATCAGCGAGCATCCTTTGGTAAAAAACGATGCCGCAATTGAAGCGCCCGAAAATGAAATTGAAAACAGCGATCCAGATTTGATCAGCATTATTCAGCTTTTGCACGACCATAATAATGTAGATTTCAGCAACTACAAAATGAATACCATTAAGCGAAGAATCCTTCGTAGAATGTTGATATACAAGACAAAAACAATTAAAAAATATGCAGAATTATTAATACAAAACAAAGAAGAAGTAAAACTACTGTATCAAGATTTGCTAATTAATGTCACTGAGTTTTTCAGAGACAACGAGGCTTTCCTTCTTTTGCAAAACACCATTTTTCCAAAACTGATCAAAACCAAGTCGCCTGGCGAAAAACTGCGCATTTGGGTAGCAGCTTGTGCTACTGGCGAAGAAGTATATTCGATCGCCATGTTGCTTTCCGAATTAATAGAAGCTGAAAACAATTCTATCACTTTCCAAATTTTCGCTTCTGATCTGAGTACAGAAGCGATCAACGAGGCGCGCATTGCCGAATATTCCATCAAGCAATTGGCCAATGTTTCGCCCGAACGCATCCAGCATTTCTTTACAAAAACCAAGGATAAGTACCGCATTTCCAAAACCTTACGCGATGTTTGCATTTTTGCTCAACACAATTTGCTCAACGACCCATCGTTCTCTCGCATGGATTTTATCAGCTGTCGCAACTTGCTTATTTATTTGGATGTGTATGCGCAGCAGAAAGCGATTGCCACTTTTCATTATGCCCTCAACGATGGTGGTTGCCTCATGCTAGGCAAATCGGAAACGATTGGCAATGCTTTGCAACTTTTTTCCTCTATAGACAAAAAGTATAAAATCTATTGCCGCAAAAAAAATGCGACAGGTCAGAGAGTAACCGACACAACTCCTCGTATCATGCAGACCAATTTGATGGACAAAGCCAACATGACCACTGCATTGCCCAAAAAGATGCAGGTCTCCAACAATGGCAATCTTAGCACTGCTTTCGACAGTGTTCTTTTAGCACAATATGTACCTGCAAGTGTCATTATTAACTACGATTTGGACATTCTCCAGTTCAGAGGAAATACCTCCTTGTATTTACAGCATTCTTCAGGCCGCGCTAGTCTGAATATTTTGAAAATGGCACATGTTGAAATCACGTTCGAACTGCGGAACGTGATCCATAATGCCATCAAAACCAAACAAACGGTGCGCAAAACGGGCATCGAAATGATCAGTGGCAAAAAGGAAAACGAAATACGGATTGTGTCGATAGAAGTGTCGCCCCTTGATATAGAAGGGGAAGAGCCATTGCTAGTCATTGTTTTCTCGGAATACAAACAAATGGATTTGCATCACGAAGTGGGCAAAGGCGGGGAGAACAATACCATTGCCAAAGACAGAAGGATCAAAAAACTGGAAGAAGAACTGGCTGCTGCCCGCACCGACATGGCTTCTATCACTCACGACCAAGAAGCCGCCAACGAAGAATTGCAAACAGCCAATGAAGAGATTATTTCCAACAACGAAGAACTGCAAAGCCTGAACGAGGAACTGGAAACCTCGAAAGAAGAAATAGAATCGACCAACGAAGAACTAATCACAAGTAACCAGGAACTGAACGCACGCATTCAGCAGGTAGAAGAATTGTACACTTATTACGAGGCCATTCTCTCTACCATTCATGAGCCTATGCTGGTGCTCGACAAAAATATCCGCATCAAGTCGGCCAATAAATCATTTTGCAAAATGTTCCATTTTGCAGAGGAAGAGTGTATTGGCCAGTCTTTGTACAAACTGGGCAACAACCAATGGAATATTCCACAATTGCGCGAACAGCTCGAAGACATTGTACCAAAAAACAACCATTTCCAAAATTATGAAGTTGAGCAATTATTCCCCCTCCTTGGCCTTAAAACGATGTTGCTCAATGCACACCGAATTGTATTGCAAAGCCAGAACGAAGAACTAATCGTACTCACCATTTCGGACATTACCGATGTGAAAAGATTAGCGATTGAGTTGGAAGTGAAAGAAAAGAAAGCATTGAAAGTGGAGCTTGAAAACAAGAAAAAGGCCATGATGCTGATTGAAGCAAGCGAGAAGCGCTACAACATGATGCTGATGCAATCGCCTTTTGCGTTTGCTATTTTGAAGGGAAAAGACTTGGAAGTAAACCTTGCCAACGATAGCATTAAGGAAATGTGGGGAAAAGGCAAAGACTTAGAAGGCAAGAAATTCTTAGACATAATGCCCGAATTGAAAGATTCTGAATTCCCCGGTCAGCTCGAAGACGTGTACAAAACAGGTGTAGCTTTTCAAGGACATGAATTATTGGCTTCCATAAATCGCAATGGTAAAACAGAAGACGGTTATTTCAACTTCGTTTATCAACCCTATTACGAGGCAGATAAAACCATTTCGGGCGTCACCGTTATTGCCTATGAAGTAACCGAACAGGTGCTCGCCAAAAATGAATTGATTGCTGCTAAGCAAATGGCAGAACATAAAACGGAAATAGCCGAAGAGGCTGTAAAATCCAAGCAACAATTCCTTTCTAACATGAGTCACGAGATTCGTACACCCATGAATGCAATCATTGGTTTTACACACGTGGTACTGAAAACTACACTAGACGAGAAACAAAAGGAATACATCAATGCTATTAAAGTATCGGGCGATGCATTGGTACTAATCATAGATGATATATTAGACTTAGCCAAAGTAAACGCAGGGAAGATGACATTCGAACAGAAACCATTCGACTTGTCACATGCTATTTCTTCTATTATACAACTCTTTGATCCTAAGATCAAAGAAAAGAACGTGGCATTGATCAAAGAATGTGATGGTGATATCCCTACATTTTTGATGGGCGACCCCATGCGCCTTCGTCAGATTATGCTAAACCTGATAAGCAATGCCATCAAGTTTACTTCCGAGGGATGCATTACAGTGAACGTGTGCAAGTTGAAAGAAACAGACTCCACTATCACTATCCGATTTGACGTAACCGATACCGGTATCGGAATTCCTGCAAATAGATTGGAACATATTTTCAATGATTTTGAACAAGCTTCGCACGAAACTACTAGCTCGTATGGGGGCACTGGTTTAGGCTTGGCCATCGTCAAACAATTGGTAGAACTACAAGGGGGGGCAATTGAACTCACGAGCCAAGTAGGAATAGGATCGGTGTTTAGTTTTACGCTCAGTTTTGATAAAACAGACGAGATCGTAAAACAAGAACCAGCCTTTGAAAAGGAATCGCTCATCCAAAACGTAAAAGTATTGGTAGCCGAAGACACCGCCATGAACCAGCTTTTGATCAAAATAATCTTAATGGACTTTGGTTTCGAATTGGATATAGCCGACAACGGAAAAATTGCAATCGAAAAGTTGAAGCAAAACACCTACGACATCGTACTCATGGACTTGCAAATGCCCGAAATGAATGGCTTTGATGCCACAAAATACATTAGGGAAGAGATGAGATCTACCATTCCTATCATTGCCCTCACGGCCGATGTGACAGCTGCCGATGTAGAAAGATGCAAAACTGTGGGAATGAATGACTACATCTCGAAACCGATTAACGAAAAGTTACTTTACAAGAAAATGGTGCAGTATTTGAAGAAGGAAAAGGTTCAATTGTAGGTCGAGATTCCATCTCGACTGTATAAGCTCTCAAATATTTTCTGCCGTTGGCAACGCTGACAGGGTTTGAAACCCTGTCAGCGTTTATTTGTAAAAGGTCTGTTCAACAGACCTTTTGCATTAGGTAGCCTATTGGTTCATCACAGAGGTCTAATAATGAATTACATTTTTTTCTTTTGCCAACAGGTCACATGCTTACGATATTAATTTTATAAGGCTCGTCACGCCTTTCGTACCATTTCCTTAAACATCTCAGATGTGAATATTTGGTATACTATTTCTAAGCATAGCTTATATTTGTCAATATTCAACAATCAAAATGCTTCAAATTGAGGTGGCAACTATTTTAGAAACCGCCAAGCAAGAAGTAGAAAAAATGATATTGGGTGAACATGCAACTAAAACAAGACCTGATACAGTAGTAGTCGCTAGTAAAACACCGTAGACGCATGAGCAATTATATCGTACCACTTTTGCCTTTAGAGCAGGAAGTCGAAACCAAACCTGTACTGAAAAAGTTAGCGTTGGCTCACAAGGCACTTGCCGAGCTCAATGGCGTTGCCGAAACTATTCCTAATGAAGTAATTATTTTAAATACCCTTTCGCTTCAAGAAGCCAAAGACAGCTCGGCCATCGAAAACATCATTACTACGCATGATGAGTTGTATAGTAGCGATAGCCTTACCCAACAGTTTGCCAGTGCCGCAGCCAAAGAAGTACACAACTATGCAATGGCTTTGAAAGATGGTTTTCATACAGTCAAAAAAACAGGATTGTTGACCTGTAATCAGATTATTGATATTCAAGCCACTTTGGAACAAACCAAAGCGGGCTTTCGCAAATTGCCAGGTACAGCCTTGAAAAACGAACAAACAGGTCAAACGGTATACACCCCACCCCAAACACACGATGACATTATGGTTTTGATGGCAAATCTTGAAAAATTCATCAATGACCCATCTCTTTCTGACCTTGATGTACTTGTAAAAATGGCAATTATACACCATCAGTTCGAAAGTATTCACCCTTTTTACGATGGCAATGGCCGTACAGGTCGTATTATCAATATTTTATACCTTGTGCAAGAAGGTTTACTCAACCTTCCCATTTTGTATTTAAGTCGTTATATCAATCAGCACAAAGCCGATTATTACCGCCTCCTTCAACAAACTCGTGATTCTCAAAATTGGGAACCGTGGCTCATGTATATGCTAGAAGCAATTGAGCAAACCGCTACCCAAACCTCTGCTATGGTGCGAGGTATCAAAGACTTGATGATGTACTACAAACAAAAAATTAGAAAGGAATTGCCCAAAATCTATTCTCAGGATTTGATCAATAACTTATTCAAACACCCCTATACAAAAATAGATTTTTTGGTTACCGATTTACAAGTTTCAAGGCAAACAGCTTCGAAATATTTAGATCAATTATCTGAAATAAAACTAGTTACATTGCATAAAATCGGAAAAGAAAATTACTACATAAATGGTGCGTTGTATCAATATTTATACAACGCACCTGAGCTATTGAAGTTTAAACCAAAAACAGAATAACGTGTTAAGAAAATCGGGAAATCTTAACACGTTAGAGCGTACGTGTTAAGAAAATCGAAAAATCTTAACACGTTAGAGCGTACGTGTTAAGTAAATCGAAAAATTTAAAAAGTACCGATAAGGTCAAGCAATGTCATCTACTCGGAAACAATTACTAAAATAAACATCTTCGTGGTCTTTCCCTAGACAATAAATATGAATTATATTTAATCATTAAAAAAGGAAGGCATTATGCCTTCCTTTTTTTGTCTAATTTGAAATGGTACTCAGTACTATTTCATTTTCATATCCTTGTGTTCTTCTTTCATTGTAAGGCAATGGTAGGCACATGCTCCATATTGTTTGTAACTTTCATGTACCACTACAACGGTTTCGCCTTTAGCGTTTTTCACTTCAC
>JAYVIX010000001.1:0-25384 GCA_043769845.1 Cytophagales bacterium | reverse complement strand
ACAAAAAGAACTTTACAAGCTCGAAAGCCCTAAAGATATTTTTGCCACTTACTATTTGTTGAAGCTGAACAACTTTGACAATATCGCCAAAGATCGACTTGACGAATGGATTTATTTTTTGAAAAATTCTGAAATCAAAGACGATTTTAAAGCAAAAGGGCTAGCACAAGCCAAAGAAAAAATGCGGATAGATGAACTGGGTGAACAAGAAAAAGTAGCTTATGCTAATTATATCAAAGCCGAAAAAATCCGTTTAAGTGAAATTGATACCGCTATTGAGGACGGCAAAGATTTGGCTAAAAAAGAATTATTGCCATTGATTTTGGAAGCAAATGTAAAAATAGCAGAAGAACAAAAACTGAAAGAAGAAGCCCAAAGTGCACTTAAAGCGACAGTGTTTCAATTGCATAAGCTCAATATGCCTACAGCGCAAATTGCCGATATCACGGGAATTTCAAAAGACGAAATCGAAAGAATTCTTTTCAATTAGGCCATGACAGACCAAGAACTACAAATCGCGACAGGAATTCGAACGATCAATACACGACATTTTGATTATTTGTACGACTTGAAAGAAGTAATGAGTTCGGTCGATGTGCCTTCGGTAACTCGTTTTATGACCGAAGTAACCGAACGAGGAGCGGTCACTGTAATTTTTGTAGCGCAAAAAGGAGTGGCTCTGCGAAGTGACATCAAAAGAGAAATAATAGAATTGTATAATACTGTTTACGAAATAGTTGATTAAATCATGAACAAACAAAATATTTTCAGAATCTTACTTTCAATAGTTGGAATGGTATTTTTCTGGTACACATTTCCTTATTTGTACCGAGTATATATCGTGATTATTCCTGCAATCGCTATTTATTTTCTGCTTTCAAAACTGAACTTCTTTCCTGAACGCAAAGAACCTTATCGCAATGCTGATGAAAAATTGAATTGGGGGATTAATTTAATGAATATTTTTTCATTAAAAATATTCACCTTCCTTTCTGAAATTGTAACGATTGTACGCAAAGCAGCCATTGCTTTATTGGTTATTGTTTCCGTTACGATTATCAGTGTGCTTTATGTGACTGATTTCCTGAAAGAAAAAAGAACCCAAACCACATTGAACGATATTTCGTCTGAAATTGAAACGTTCAAAAATCGCAACAACCGTTTACCCGAAAATTTAGAAGAAGTAATTGCCCAAAAGCCGCTTCATGCAAGTTGGAAAAAAGATTTTTGGGAAAACCCTATTTTGTATACCAAACAGGCAGTTAACTATACGCTCGTTTCAAAAGGAAAAGACGGAATACTGAATACTGAGGACGATTTAAAGAATCAGAAATGATTTTTTTGTGCAAGAATTCCTAAGAATCTGCTATTTCTTTCTCGAATCTGATTGTAAAGAAGAAAAGTCAACTTCAGAATAAAATCGCTAATTTGAGCTAAAATTGGTTTTCGCAGAACGAAAATAAACAGAAAAGAACTCTTTTGGCTACATTCCAAATCGATCACCGCACTACATACTCGTACAACAACGAGGTGTACGAAAGCCGGAACATCATCAAGATGTATCCTTTCAAAAGTAAATTTTTGAAAATCAATGATCATTCCATTACTGTGACAGGAAATCCGATCATAAAGGCTGGTAAAGATATATTTGGAAACCGATTTGGAATTTTTACTCGTTTTTATAGACACAATTTTATGACAATCACTTCTTCGATGGAAGTGGAAACGGTCTATCGTGATGTGCTCAAGGAAGCCACTTCGGGCAATCAAACGTGGCACGATGTACATTTATTGGGCATGGATAGCTCGTTTCGGCTTTTCCTGAACCTCGAACAATGTTGGGTGATGAGGAGTATTTGGGAGGTGGTTAATAGTTTCCCGACTGGAAAAATGACTCCTTTAGAAACTGTTTTGGAGTTCAATAAATACGTATTCCAAAATTTTACATACAACCCTACTGCTACTTTGGTCGACACTCCGCTAGATGTCGTTTGGGCAATAAAAGCGGGTGTGTGTCAGGATTTTTCACATGTACTTATTTATATGTTACGAAGCGTAAATATTCCAGCCAGATACGTGAGTGGCTATATTTGTCCCAATAACAATGGTATGCGTGGCGATGGTGCTTCTCACGCTTGGGTCGAAGCGTATTTGCCCAATTATGGTTGGATCGGGATAGACCCGACCAACAATTGTGTGGCCAACGACAAACACGTAAAAGTAGCTATCGGACGAGATTATCAAGACGTAGCCCCTTTGGTAGGAAAGTTTAAAGGATTCGCCCACCAATCACTACATGTTGTGGTGACGGTAGGGTATCAGGAGTAGTTTCCATATTACTAGTTTGTGGTTCAAAACTAGTAATATGGAAACTACAAACGAGGAACTAATTAGCCAATTCTCCCGCTTCCACCCAATGTTTTTGGGCTTCGATGAACACATTATCTTGCTGATTGAAGATATAAAAAAAGCCGTCCATTTTCCATTGCGACTTGGCAATCATGGCTTTCAGATAGTTGCGAATGTATTCTTTTGATTTCTTGAAGCCTTTTTCGTTGAATTTTACTCCTTCGCCTTCGCCTTTTTGGATCATTTTTTGGAGTTCGCTATCTGATATTTTGAAGTTTGCCGAAAACGACTCCATCGTCATGGCCGCTATTTTTGATTTATTGGCGAGGTATAATTCCTGAGCTGTTTCGCGCAAAGTGCCTTTATTCAAAAGATGCGACAAATAACTGCTATACGCCAACGTATCCTGTGGCACAAACACATCGGGCATAATGCCGCCACCACCATAAACGGTTCGGCCTTTGTCGGTTTTGAATTTTAGTGAATCGGCAAAATGAATACTGTCTTTGGTGTACATTTCTCCGTTTTTGAAACGCTCCAAATATTCGAGTTCATAATCATTTTTGTCGCCATGATACGGTTTTTGGATGCATCGTCCGCTAGGCGTGTAATACCTCGAAATGGTCAATCGAAGTTCCGAACCATCCGAAAGGCTGATGGGCATTTGTACCAATCCTTTTCCGAACGTCCTTCGGCCCACAATAAGTGCACGGTCGTGATCTTGTAACGCTCCCGAAACGATTTCAGAAGCCGATGCACTTCCTTCGTCTACCAAAACAATCAGGTTACCTTTTTCAAACGAGCCATCACGTTCGGCATTCAAGTCATTACTATACTGGCTTTTACGCCCTTTAGTAAAAACGATTAGTTGGTTGTTGTTCAGAAACTCATCGGCAATATCGGAAGCATGGTCTAAATATCCGCCTGGATTGTCGCGCAAATCCAACACCAATCGTTCCATTCCTTGAGCTTTCAATTTGTCCAAAGCCATTTTGAATTCCTGATACGTATTTTCTCCGAAACGATTCACCTTGATATAGCCCGATTTGGGCGCATACAAATAGGCCGCATCCACTGAATAGGTAGGGATTTTATCTCGTACGATCATGAAATTCATCAAAGCTTTTATTCCTTTTCGTCTGATACTGAGTTTGACAATCGTTCCTTTTTTACCACGCAGCTTGGCAAACACATCGTTGATCGTGATTTTGGTACCTGCAAAAGGTTTTCCATCCACTTCAATGATTTTATCGCCCGATTGAAGACCAACCAACTCGGAAGGGCCACCACTTATCGGTGTGATGACATTTACGGTATCGCTAAATATATGAAATTCTATCCCTATTCCGTCAAAATCAGCTTCTAAGGATGCTTGTGCTACTTGCAAATCTTTCGGTGGAATATAGGCCGAATGCGGATCAAGCTTTTCGAGCATGGCTTCGATTCCATCTTGTTGAAGCTGAGCCAGATTAACGGTATCTACATATTCGTTGCTGATAAGGCGCATCGCTTCATCTATCAATCCCGTGGATTGTTGTGTAGTTCCGTTTCCGCCTATTTTCTTACCTATATATACTCCTAAAAAAATACCCAAAGCCAAGGTGATGGAAAGCCAAATAGGCAATCTTGTGCTTTTGGGGTCGTTTTGAATCTTATCGCTCATTTCAATCTTGTTCAAACTAATTACACGGATAGTTTATAATTGTTTATTAAAAATTCTTGCACTGGCAAAGGCACCAAATGTACAATGCTTTCTTTGTGTTTTACTCGTTCCCAAATTTCGGTCGAAGAAATATCGACCAATGGCCCATTGATTATTTTCAACTGATCGAACAATTCGGGCGCATTTGCGGATTTTTTTTCTTTGTAGCCAGTTTCTAATTTGGCCAACACCTTGTCCAAATTTTCCTCGTAGCCAGGTCGCAAATAGGCCAATAGTTTGTGTTGCTCGATGATTTTTACGGCATTGCGCCATTCGAGCAAGTGCTCTAAAATATCAATTCCAAAAATGAGTGAAAATTCATAATCAGGATTTGCTTCCTTCAATTTTTCCAACGTCTTGTAGGTATAAGACGGCTTGGGCAGGCTGAGTTCAAAATCGCTTACTTTCAGATTAGGAATACCTCTGAAACTTTCGGTCAACAAACGCAACCGAGTTTCATCAGGCAACATGTATTTGCCTTTTTTAAACGGATTTTGGGGCGAAAGCATCACCCAAACTTCGTCCATGCCTTCCTTTTCGGCCACATAACGCCCCACATGTACATGAGCATTGTGTACCGGATTGTAAGAACCACCAAAAAGGGCGATGCGTTTTTTTTCGTTCAATGTTGAATGTTCAAAGTTCAAAGTTATGGCTTTGAAATGAAACATTGAACTTTGAACAAAAAAGAGCTAAAATTTCTGATAAATATAAATTAAAAAAGGCCTTAACATTTTGAATGTTAAGGCCTTTGGTGGTGTAGGAGGGAATCGAACCCCCGACACAAGGATTTTCAGTCCTTTGCTCTACCGACTGAGCTACTGCACCAGCTCCCGATTGGGATTGCAAAGGTAGTCTATTTTTTCTTTCCTCCAAACGCTCACAAAAACATTTTATACTAAAACGCTTTTTATACTTTTACATCATGCTTTCTACCAACCGATTTCTCATAAATGGTGCTGGTCCTGTGGGGCTTAGCATTGCGATGCTTCTTTTAGAAAAAAAACATTCTGTTGAAATTTTTGAAAAAAGATCTGATCCTCGCCTTTTTTCAGAACGAGGACGCTCTATCAACTTGGCATTGAGCGATCGTGGTTTTCGTGCTTTGGGTATTCTTGGACTCGAAAAACTGATCAAAACAGATGCTGCCATAGCGATGAAAGGGCGTATGATTCATGACGAAGCTGGAAATACGCACTTGCAACCTTACTCTGCTTCTGGAAAAAGCATTTATTCGGTTTCGCGCAGTTTGTTGAACAATGTATTGCTGGATGAAGCCGAAAAACGAGGGCTAAAAATCCATTTCGACCAAAAATGTACAGGCTTCGATCTTGCAAAAAATGAAATCTATTTCGAAAACGCCACTATTTCGACTCTAAATACTTCGGTTTTGGCCTGTGATGGCGCATTTTCGCCCTTGCGACACACTCTGAAAACACAATCCAATTTCAGCCATCAAGAAACCAAACTCGATTATTCGTACAAAGAATTCACCATTCCAGCTGGCGAAAATGGAAGCTGGAAAATGGAAAAACACGCATTGCATATTTGGCCTCGAAAAAGTTTTATGCTCATTGCATTGCCAAATACAGATGGCAGTTTTACATGCACGCTATTTTTCAAGTCATCACAAATTTATTTTACAGGATCGCAGAATTTGAAAGAGGCGCGTGCATTTTTCAAAACGCATTTCCCTGATGCATTGGCTTTGATGCTCGGTTTTGAGGATGATTTTGAACATAACCCCGTTTCTTCTCTTTTCATGGAAACGTGTTCTCCTTGGAATTTCGAAGATAAACTCTTGCTTTTGGGCGATGCCGCACATGCCATTGTTCCTTTTTATGGTCAAGGCTTGAATGCTGGATTAGAAGATGTTCGTCTTTTGTTCGAAGAAATGGAAAGTGCTAAATCAACCAGTTTGGCATTTTCTGATTTTCAGCAAAAAAGAAAAAAAGACGCAGATGCGATTGGCGAATTGGCATTGCAAAACTTCGTAGAAATGCGCGATTTGGTAACTGACGACATGTTTTTGAAAAAAAAGAAACTTGAAAGTGCACTTAAAAAAATCTATCAAGACAAATGGCTAAACCAATACGAACTTGTCACTTTTAGCCATTCGCCTTATTCAATCGCCCAAAAACAAGGCTTCGAAAACGACCACAAACTAGAGCTCATTCTGGCAAACCAATTGCTATCTACTCATTTACTGGAAGATACTGTAACAGAACAAGATATGTATTTGCTTTCTAGTATCGTTTTGTAAACTTTATTTGCATGAAAAAACAATTGATTTGTTATCTTTTTATATTAGTTATTATTAATATAAAAACAATTGCTCAAACCATTTCAAATGAGTCTTTGAAAAAATGGTTGGGTACTTATTCCAGCACATTGCCTTGTACCGATTGTAAAGAAATGCAGTATGTCATTTCGCTAAAACCAGATCGCAGTTTTAGGGAAGAAATCATTTACGTGGGCAAATCGGATAAAATCGAAACGACTTTGGGGCGTTTTAAAGTTTCAGGCAATGGCATATTGACATTGGTGCGCTCGAATGAAGGTCCCAAATTTTTCAGAAAACACCCCGCGGGATTGCACATGCTGGACGAAAAAGCAAAAATACATACCGAAAATAGCGCGTATCTTTTGAAAGAAGCCGAGTTAATTACTTCGCCTGAATTGTTGAATCAAAAATACATTAATAATATTTCATGTTATTTATTTGCTGATTCCTTGGATTGGAGTCTTGATATTGTCTCGCAGAAAACAGTGACTTTCCAAAGTAAACAGGATTCGATCGTGCTATTGCTTTCGAAACCAGATACTTCCAAAGATCAAACGATTCATTATATCGCAAAAAATGATAGTATAGAAATGGATATTTTGATCCAGAAAGATTCCGTTCGCAATGCAGTAAGTGGAGAGCGATTTGTGAATCGGGTTGTTTTGAATGTCAAGAAACCAAATCAAGCCAATGTTTTACTAAAAGGAGCTGGGCGTTTTTTGCCCGATTATCGAATAAACAATATTTGGGTATTGAAAACAATGAATGGCAAAAAACTGAAACCCAAGCAGTTTACCAAAGGATTTCCAACGCTCGAAATCAATACGAGAGACAATAGAATTCACGGATTTTCAGGTTGCAACAATTACATTGGCGAGGCAATGTTTGAAGCCAATGCTTTCGTGGTAAATCTCAATCTAATAAGCAAAACGAGTTGTGAGGCTAAAAAAAATGGAAGTCAAATTTTTCAATTCGCTTAATTCCAAACTATTAACCTTTCGTTTTAGTGATTATACTGGCTTTTTAGAAATTTCAGAAAAAGGCAAAGTGGTGATAGAACTGAAAAATATAGATTAAGAAAATATTTGATTCTGTGTTCAATGCAGAGCTATTCACGATCGACTATTCACTATTAACTTATTCCGATGCCTTACAAAATGCTAGTCCTAGATATGGACGATACCTTACTGAATGACGATTATCAAATTTCGGCACGTAACAAAGCTTTGCTTATGCAGGCACAAGAAAAGGGCGTATATGTGGTTTTGGCTTCTGGACGACCAACGCCTGCCATGACCAAATATGCCGTGGAGTTGGAATTAGGACGTTTTGGCTCGTACATGATTTCGTACAATGGTGGTTGTATCACTTCGCTAGCAGACAATGTCGTGATTTTTGAACAGACTTTAACTTTGCCAGATATACAGCAGATTTATGAATTTAGCATTCAGAATAAAACCCACATACTGAGCTATATAAATGGTGTGATTGTGTCAGAAACGCATTCTCCTTGGGCGATGAAGGAAGTAGAAATCACTGGATTAGAGTTTGGCCAAGTGACTAGCTTTTTGGAAACACTAAGCCAACCAGTTGTGAAATGTATTTTATTGAGTGAGCCTGACCATTTGAAGCAGGTTGAAATACTACTCAAAACGCAGCATCCAAATCTGAGTGTGTCAATTTCTAAACCCTTTTTCCTAGAAGTAACGCAGCAGGGCATCGACAAAGCGGCAAGTTTGGCTCGTTTGGCTGATCAATTGCATATTGACGCATCCGAAATTATTGCAGTAGGCAATGCACACAACGATTTGAGTATGATCGAATATGCAGGCCTTGGCGTTTGGGTCGATAACGTGACACCAGAAATCAGAACAAAAGCAGATATAATAGTGGCTTCTAACAACATGGATGGTGTGGCCGAGGTGGTGGAAAGGTTTATTTTATAGTTATAAACAAAAACACCAGATCAATTTTTATCTCGAACATTACATGATTGATAGTTAGACTTCAAAATGTGCATTTTCCGAAATAAACCATTCATGATTTTATTTAAGTGAAAATGAAGGCACTATTTTTAATGTTTATATGAATTATCTTAAGTGTTGATGCGCATTTCTTTTAAATAGACCCTTAAGGGTGCTTGTTTCTCGCAACTCCCAAATTCTATTTGAGTATCATTACTTATCGATCTTCACGTATCAATTGTTGTATGATAAGCTTACATCACAATAGTGTTTTTTCTAACGTATTTCCCTTTTTTAGATGGGAAAGCAAACGAATAGCATCTGCCAAAAGTACGTATTATCAAAGTCGACTAAATAGAATTGACAGTTGGGAAAAGCTTTACATACTAGTTTTTAATGAGAATAAATTCATTTTAAATACTGAACAATCAGTTTTATTTTATAATATTCCATTTGGTGTCAGCCAGAAAGTGATTGTTCAGAAATTTGGAAATCCGCGTCACAAACTCGACAATGATTCCAAGATAAAAGGACATGAAGTGTATTTTTACAAATTCAATTTTTATGGAATAGTGGCGAAATGTGAAGTGCATTTCATCAATAAAACGTTTTTCTTGGCAAGCTATTTCTTCAACCGAACAATGGATGGTGTGAGCAAGGAAGTTTTAGATATTATTGTTCAAAAATATACAAAAGACGACCGTTTTGCACACGAAAATGCATTTCAAATAGAAGATCAACAAAAAAATAAACTGATTATTGAGAACGATGTAGATTATGTACTGACATACCTCAGTGGCGATGCCAACTTGTATGCCAGTGTTTTGAACCAAATTACCGAACAAGACAATAGAAAAACGCAAGGACAGTTATTGCGCAAGGAGGCGTTACGAAAAGCATTGTAATTGAAGCTTCAAACACTGCCGATATATAATGTTTGAAGCTTCCTATCTTGAAAAACTACATTTACCAGCGAATAAGTGCCGAAGCCCACACAAAACCACTACCAAAAGCCGCCAAACAAATCAAGTCGTTTTCTTTGATTCTGCCTTGTTCAAAAGCTTCGCTCATTGCGATGGGAATGGAAGCAGCTGTGGTGTTTCCGTATTTTTGAATATTGTTAAATACTTGATCGTCACGCAGTTTCATCGACTTTTGAATGAATTCTGAAATGCGAAGATTTGCCTGATGCGGAATCAGTAAATCAATATCAGCAACTGAAAGTTTATTTTTCGTCAACGCTTCGTTGATTACTTCCGGAAAACGTTGCACCGCATTTTTGAAGACCAATTGGCCGTTCATTACAGGAAGCATTTCTCCGTTTTCGAACATCTCTTTAGTGAAGCGTTCTTTTTTACTGCTTCCTGGATTTTCGAGCATTAGTTCCTCCGCAAAATTGCCGTCAGCATGAAGGTGTGTGGATAAAATGCCTTTATTTTCATAGGAATTCGCTTGAAGCACGACCGCTCCAGCTCCATCACCAAAAATAACCGACAAGTTCCGGCCACGATCGCTCAATTCCATGATATTGGATTGGATCTCGCTACCCGCCACCAAAATGGTTTTGTACATTCCCGTTTTGATAAACTGATCGGCCACCGAAAGTGCGTAAATAAAACCGGCACATTGTTGGCGAATATCTAATGCTGGAATATTTGAAAGGCCAAGTTCTCTTTGCAATAAAACACCAGAACCAGGAAAGGCATAATCGGGACTAAGAGTAGCAAAAACAATCATTTCAATTGCCTCTACTTCTATTTGGGCACGTTGCAAAGCCAACCTAGAAGCCTTCGCGGCCATGTTGGAAACGGTATCAATGCCTTCTTTGAAAAATCGTCTTTCTTGAATACCAGTTCGTTCCTGAATCCATGAATCGGAAGTATCCATGAATCGCGTAAGATCTTCGTTTGTTACGATTGTTTCTGGCACGTAATGGCCAATGCCTTTTATTTGAGAATGTATCATGGTGAAATTAAAGCACACTAAATGAACTCATAAAAATGGATTGAATATTGCTTCTATACTGTCGAAAACCTCGTTTTTAGCCTTAAAAATGGTTTTTCAACTATGTAATACGAAAAAACAGCGAAGGCGAAAATGCAAAGTATGTTGATAGGTGCATAGGTCATAAAGTGGTATTTCAGCCACAGATTGGATGAACCTAAAAAAAGTTGTTGCCACACATATAAACTATATGATAGTTTTCCAATGAACCCAAAATAGCTATTTTCGAACATTATGCCTATTGTGGAATTTGGAAACAAGAGAAAATAGAGCAAAAAATAAGCATTAGATAGCAATATCAGCACACCACAAATCATAATGTTGATACCATTGTAATACTCGATTCTGGAAGCATACGCAGATAGAATGAGTGATAAAATGAGAAGTAAATTTTTGAACGGTGAGACATGAGTGATGATTTTTTTAGAATATTTTTTATAAAGCAATCGTATTACGCAGCCCCAAAGCAAAAAATCAATATGCATCAAGAAGGGGCCTCCTACATATCTGGAAATATCAGGAAATGAATAGTTCAACGCTCTGAAAAAGGTACAAAATAAGCACGAAATGAGTAAAAATAAGATTCCATTGTACTTTATAAGTTTTTTTATTCGTGCAAAAAAGAAGGGATAAAACAGATAAAATTGTTCTTCGACCGAGAGCGACCAAGAGTGTTTTACAAGCCAAGAAGTGGTGAAGGCATGTGATTTCTGAAACACATTTAAATTTTGAACATAAAATAATGAAAACAATAATGCATTTGTTTCGATCTCAATTATTGACGCTGATTTTAAGAGAAACAATGCAATCAGATAGACATAAAAGCAAGGAAAAATTCTCAATATTCTCCTGATAAAAAAGCTTTTTATGTTTATGAATTTGTTCTTTTCATATTCTAAGACCAAAACATGGGTAATGAGAAATCCACTTAAAAGAAAAAACAACCTTACCCCAATTGTTCCAAATCCTGCAAATCCCAAAAGATCTCGAATAATCGGAGGAATATTGGGCGATCCTAAAAAATGAGCTAGGAGAACAAGAATAATTGCGTAAGCACGGATACCATTTAGGCAAGGAATATACATTATGAACCTTCGAAACTGGGTATTTATCGAATAAACAACCGATACAAAATCACCACAGCACAAACCAAAAAGATCAGAATGGAGAGTTTATTTACACCGTGCATCATTTTTAAGCTAAAATTTATCGGTCGGTTGGGGTCTTTCTTGCGGAAGAAATAACTGAACATTTCACCAATGGATAAATAGTCTTTTAAGCTCATGATTTTAGTATTTAGTAGTAATTATCAAGTTTAAGACTTTTTGAAATTAATTAACAAATTCCGCTTCTGTCCATTTTCCGTTTTCTTTGATCAGTTCGATCAATTCGTCTAATGCTCTATCTGCTGGAACTGAACGCTTTACCACTTCTTTGCCTTTATAAAGCGCGATTTTGTCTTTCCCTACGCCTACATAACCAAAATCGGCATCGGCCATTTCACCTGGACCGTTCACGACACAACCCATGATGCCTATTTTTAATCCTTTCAAATGATCGGTACGTTTGCGGATCATGGCCGTGGTTTCTTGCAGATCGAACAAAGTACGTCCGCATGAAGGGCATGAAATATATTCGGTTTTTGTCATGCGGGTACGAGCCGCCTGTAAGATTCCGAAAGAAGTGTCGTTGTAGAGTTTGGTGGTTCGTTGTTCGTTGTTCGTGGTTTGTAGTTCTGTGCTTAATAGAATTCCGTCACCCATTCCATCTATCAATAACCCTCCACAATCGGTAGCTGATTGCAGGATAAATGTTTCATCATCCGATTCGGCAAATTTGCGAAGTAGTACAACAGGATTATCTACCCCATTTTCCATCAAATAGAAAAACACTCTTCTGAGTGCCGCCATAGCGTGGTCGTTGTTGGTATCAACTATCAAAACTGCCGTATTGTCTTGTTTGATTTTCGAATAGAATTCTTCTGTTAAATCTTTGTAAGTGATTCGGACAAAATTCAATTCTTTGCTCTTTTCTGTCGAAGTAAAATATTCTTCGGAATTGGCAAAAAGAGGGAATTTGTTTGCCTTTTCAGTGGATGATTTCCAAACTTCGGAATTCAAGATTTCTCTTGTACCGTTTGGAAGCATGAAATTAATCTCGTTATTTCCAGAGTAAATATAGTCACAAGCCAAGTCGGTCGAGTTCCATTTGTCTGTCAGTTCGAAGTAGTGCAACCCAACAGATTTCAAATCAGCCACTTGTATTTCAGCAAGTTGACTCAAATCAGAAATCACACGAGGAACGTTAGAGTCACCAAAGTTTCTGACTTCTTTTGTTTTTCTACGTGTGTATTCAAAAGGATTGATGGGCGAATTTTCTACTGGCTTAATCGGTTTGTGGTTGCTACGAGCATTGTACCTCGCTACCAGTTTCTGCGCCACAGGGATTTCAAATTCAGGATCTTCGGTCAAAGACACACGAACGGTATCGCCCAATCCGTCTTCCAACAATGTCCCAATACCAACTGCCGACTTGATACGTCCATCTTCAGCTTCCCCAGCTTCGGTCACGCCAAGGTGCAACGGATAGGCTTCGTGTTTTCCTTCTTGCAATTTGTTCACCAAAAGTCGGTAAGCTTCCACCATCACTTGTGTGTTGCTCGACTTCATCGAAATCACGATTTCGTGGTAATTCAAGTCTTCACAAATGCGCACAAACTCCAAAGCCGATTCGACCATTCCAAGTGGAGTATCGCCATATCGGCTCATGATACGATCGCTCAATGAACCATGATTGGTGCCAATGCGCATCGCAGTGCCGTATTCTTTGCAAATTTTCACCAAAGGCGTGAAAGCCGTTCGGATACGTTCCAGTTCTTGCTCGTAACTGGCATCGGTATAGTCAATGTTTTCGAATTTCTTTTTGTCGGCATAGTTGCCCGGATTCACGCGCACTTTTTCTACGATTCTTGCAGCTACTTCGGCTGCGTTTGGCGTGAAATGTATATCAGCCACAAGCGGAGTATTGTATCCTCTTGCACGAAGTTCTTTTTTGATGTTTTCTAGATTTTGTGCCTCTTTGATGCTTGGAGCAGTAATTCGCACCAACTCGCAACCGGCTTCAATCATTCGGATAGATTGCTCTACACTACCTTTGGTGTCCATCGTATCAATGGTGGTCATCGATTGAACACGAATTGGATTCGACCCTCCTATTCCCATGTCGCCTATTTTTACTTCACGCGTGATCCTGCGCTGGTATTCGGTAAGGGAATGGCAGTAGTTGAGCGAATGGATGAGTGGCTGGTCTAAATTCAAAATCGACATTTTACGTGCTCTAGTTTAAACACCAAAAATACGCAATTGTTGGCTTTATTCTGAATTTGCTTGCATACTAACAATTTCGAACTGCAAGAAAAAAGTAGTTTAACAAAACAATTCCCCTTAGTTATCACTTTATGTAGATTGTAATAGTGCAATTAATTGTGAGATATTTGCAATTGTTTGGTTACGATTCAACTACTAACTGGATTTACAAAAGCTAACTTTAACATGATAATGATGCGAAAAAGGATTCTCGTCTCTGTTTTTGCCCTCTCGGCAGTTTTTTTAAACGTATTTGCTCAAATCAATACCCCATCAGGAGCTACCAAACCATTTGGGACAAATGCTTCCTACGAATACGGTATAATGCCTACCAATTTGCCTACATCGGGTACATTTGGGCGGGCTTCAGAAGTTGGAACTATTTATAATTCGTGGAAAACGCAGTATGTAGAAAACTGCGGCACAGATAAGGCTCGTGTCCGGTTCGACAATACTTCGGAAACAGTATCAGAAGGTATTGCTTACGGAATGTTATTGGCGGTGTATGCTGCTGATAAGGATTTGTTCGACAGGCTTTGGGCTTATTACAAACAGCACAGAAATCAAAATGGTGTAATGCATTGGAAAATAAGCGGCTGTAACAATGTCATTGGCCAAAATGGTGCTACCGATGCCGAATTGGATGCGGCTATGGCGCTTATAGTTGCTTCTAAACAATGGCCTACCAATACTTCTCCGCATAACTATAAAACCGATGGCGTGGCATTGGTCAATGCCATTAGGTTATACGAGGTGAATGCAGATGGCACGTTTGAAAATGGCGATACTTGGAAACCAGCTTGTAGGAATCCTTCTTACCAAGCACCTGCCTATGCCAAGGCATTCAAATTATTTATGGCGGAAAATGGACAAAACCAAAATGCGTTTTGGGACAATGTTTCTGCGAAGACTGAGAATCTTTTTGCCAACAATGCACACGCTACTTCTGGACTTTCTACCAACTGGTGTACACCGCAAGGGCCTCCGAATGGTAGTTGTAGTGGGTCGGGTACAGCTCCTGACAAGTTTGGATATGATGCTTGTCGTGCCCCTTGGAGACAAGGTGTAGATGTATTGTGGTGGGGAGCATCTGGTACTGGGTTGGTGCAATCTGTAATTAACCGTCAGGCGGATTTCTGGATTAACAAAGGAGGCGCCACTGTAGTACAGGGAAGCAACAATATGAACCACGATGGCACTGGCTCGGGCGATCACAATGGTGCTTTCACAGGACCAATAGGAGCTATGTCGTTAGGAGTAGTTGCAAACACAGCCCGACAAAATTTTGCGAATGCCTTGTATACACGAAATAAGAGTAGCCAAATGGGGAATGGTTATTTTACCACCATTCTACAAATGATTGGTTTGTTTGTGCAAACAGGCAATTTCTGGAATCCCTACGCCACTACAAGCGGAGGAACTGCCAACACCCCTCCAACAATCTTACTTACTTCTCCATCCAATAATGCATCTGTGTGTCAAGGAGGTTCTATTTCTCTCGCTGCTAATGCTTCTGATGCCGATGGTACGATTTCAAAAGTAGAATTTTATAACGGCACTACTTTGTTGGACACTAAAACCGCTTCGCCTTATACCTACACATGGACACCAACCACAAGTGGAAGTGCTTCTATTACAGCCAGAGCATACGATAATGATAATGCCAGTTCCACTTCAACTGCAGTTTCTATTACGGTGAACACTTCACCGGTTGCACCTGGCGTTACTTCGTCAGTCAATTACTGCTTGAACAGCACAGCTGCACAATTGCAAGCTTCCGGTCAAAACTTGAGATGGTATACCGTTGCTACAGAAGGTACATCAAGTACTACAGCAACTACACCTTCTACTTCGGTGGCAGGCAACACAATTTATTATGTGTCGCAAACTACCAACGGCTGCGAAAGTGCGCGCGCACAAATTTCAGTCACAGTAAATCAAGCTACTGTTCCAACCGTTACTTCGCCAGTAAATTACTGCCAAGGTAAACAAGCCTTGGCTCTCACGGCCAATGGCACTGGCTTGAAATGGTACACGCAATCGTCAGGAGGGACAAGTTCAGCATCCCTCACACCTTCAACTACAACTACAGGAAACACCACCTATTTTGTGTCTCAAACAGTCAATAATTGCGAAAGCCCTCGTGCCAGTATTATCGTGTCGGTAGGAACAGCTACATCAGCTCCTACGGTGACGCCTCAAGTTGCTTATTGCCAAAATGTGAGTGCAAGTCCGCTTGCAGCTATTGGTCAAAACTTGAAATGGTACACTGCACAGACTGGTGGAACAGCAAGTACTACTGCCATTACACCCAACACTTCCAGCACAGGCGCTACTGCCTATTATGTTTCTCAGACAACTGGAGGTTGCGAGAGCAATAGGACTAGTATCACGGTGACGGTAAACTCCTCTCCGTCTGTTCCAGTTGTGTCTACGCCTGTTACCTACAACCTCAATGAAACAGCAAATCCGCTAACGGCCACTGGTCAAAATCTAAAATGGTACACTTCTTCATCAGGCGGAACAGGCAGCTCAATAGCCCCAACTACCAATACTTCACAGACAGGAAATACATTGGCATATGTTTCGCAAACGGTTGGGAACTGTGAAAGTAATAGGGCTTCGATAGAAGTGCGGGTCATCAATGCCGTTTCGGTGAGCAAAGTATCTACAGCACCTGGAATAGATGGTACCGTAGATGCTAGTTGGAACAATACAGCCACGCATCAGATTGCGAAAGCAATACAAGGAACTATTTCTAATGCCAATGATTTGTCTGGTACATTCAAGTTGTTGTGGGACAATAATTATCTCTATGTCTTGGCACAAATAGTAGACGATATAAAACTATCTGATAGCGATCCTGTTTATCAAGACGATGGATTGGAGATGTACTTCGATTTTGGCAATGACAAACCTGCTCTTTATGCTAATAACGATGCGCAGTATAGTTTCAAATGGAAAAGCACTGTCATCAGTACCAACCCAAGCGGAAAAAACACTTCTGGGGTCGAATTTAAAATGGCACCAACAAGCAACGGATATACATTTGAAGCACGTTTTGCTTGGTCTGTTTTAGGCGGTTCTGGTTTTGCTAATCAATTACATGGCTTCGATCTTCATGCGAATGATGACGACAATGGCGGAGACCGCGATGGAAAATTGTCTTGGAGTGCAGCTACAGATGATGCTTGGCAAAACCCTTCGCTTTTTGGTACTATCAAATTAAATGAAGCTTTTGATGTGCCTGCTAGTGTAGAAGATGGTTTCCTTGCGGATAAACTCACCTTCTTTCCCAACCCTTTTCATTCCGAGATTCGCCTGCAAGGTTTGAAAAGCGAAGTTACTTACACCATTATCGACATGAATGGAAAAGTAGTACAAGCTGGCACGACAGACGGGTTGATACTATCTGACATTGATTCAGGCGTTTACACTTTATTAGTCGCTTCTGGAAATAGAAGACAAACTTTAAAAGTGGTGAAAGTAGATTAGAGAGCCTTGCTAGTTCGTATGCTTAAAAAGGCGGCCTGTTCAACAGACCGCCTTTTTACATTTTAGTCAAATCATTTAAAAAAGCAAATTGCAAATAAATGAATAATTATCCATTTATTTGCAATTTGCTTTTTCATGTGGCCAATCAGATCAAATGGTTATTTTTGGCTTTCATCAACTATTCGATCATTCTGTTATGTGGAAATTCTTATTTGCGATTGCAACTGTTTTGGTTGGTTTTTATGCCTACGATAAAGTATATGACGTTTTTGCAAGCGACAAACCTGTAGAACATGGTAAAGTAATCCCGATTTCAGACCTAGAAGCCGATACTCGAAAATACGAAGGCATAAAAGTGACAGTGGAAGGCGAAGTTGGTGTTTCGGCCAATGTTGGATTGAAAGCCTACAAACTTTCGGATGGCACTGGCGAGATTTGGGTACGCACCAGACGCTCGGTTCCTAACAAAGGCGAAAGACTAAAAGTAACTGGCGATGTGAGTCAGCTACTAAAAATAGGCGACATGGACGCCCTCACGATAACGGAAGAATAGCTTTTATTAATCCTTTAAACTAGAATTTAAGATGGTAGAATATTGATCTAAGTTGTAAAATGATCTAGTAAACGAGTTGTTTCTAGTGAAAAATGTTCTAGACGATTTTTTGCCAATTGAATATTGAATGATATTTGTTTTAAACGAAAATTTTACTCCTTTTTTGGTGTAAAAATTAGCAACATTTGCCTCTTCATCTTCCTTTACAAATTTCACATATACATCAATCAGTTTCAATTCATTGATTTTGTTCGTGTTGCAATATTCCCATATTGCTGGATTCAAGATTTCGTGCTTTACTTGTGAGACGTATTGATTGATCTGACTCGTTTTTGGCTTGCCAGTATTTGCATTGTAGCTTTTGTTTGGATTGCATTGCATATAAATATTGGGAGTATTGATAATGTCCATATAAATACGTGTTTGAATAAAATTGCTGTAAATACTATCATAATCAAGTAGTTGATTAATATTAGTGTTTTTCTTAAGAATTGAATCGGTCGCAAGGTTCAATTCTTCAGAAAATTCGTACATGAAATCGTGATTCTCGTCTTTCTTTTTGTAAGAAAGCAGGTTTATTTCGTTGATGAATACATCAAATAATACGCCTGATTTTGCTGGCGTAATTGTGGTATTATTGTTCAAAACTGCTTTGGCAAATGTGCTGTATTTGCCTTTCGAGGAAATGTATTTTGTTAAATAATCGCTTTGGTTGCTTGGTTTTTTTGTAACAATCAAACCTGCCGAAAGAAGGCATTCTGTACATTTTACACGGTCTATTTGCTTGGTAAAATAGTCAAAAGCTTGGCCATACGTTTTGAATTCGATTACCGAAGGATCAATTAAGTCTTTTGCTTTTGACTTCTCTATTTCAGGATATGTCATGAAAAGATACTTTTCATCTAACCGATCTAGCAAAGTATTAAATGTAGCATGACTAGGTGATGAGGTAATGAAGTTTTTCTTTAATAATTTGGGTGTAAAAATTTGCCATCTTCTTATTCCTTCAAGAATAAAATATAAAGCGTGCTGATTGTCAGGGTCTTGAAGGTAATATTCGAATCCTTGGATGATGCAATCGTGGTAATTGCCATTATCAAGCATGACTTGCATTTGCTGATAACGCGCCTTTTTTTTCAATTTATTAAACCATTCTTCACTCAAAAGAAACCTAGCTCCTTCTTTTTTTGGGGAATTATTGATGTCTGTTTGAACATTTTCTGCTCTTGATCTAGAAGAAGGATGTGTACTTCCTCCCCAATTAAAACCTGCACCAGAGTGGTGTTCCTGAAAGGTCTCGACCCTGTCCATCAGTACATAAAATTCTTTTAAACTCTTCAGACTATAACCTGCCTTCGGGATCAGTTCTAAGGCAAGTTCATCGGCCTCAGTTTCTTGTCTTCGTGACTCTGATTCGGCATTGCCAGTAGCAATAGCGCCAGCAATTCCATACACATTATATAAGCTTTTGCTGGCTTTTTCGGCCCTTCTGAATCGTACAAAATTGCTAAAACTATGGTAATATAAGTAATGACCAAGTTCGTGAGCGAGCACTCCTGCCAGCATTGCTTCGTCTGTGATGTAGGCTAACAGACCAATATGAACAAAGAATTTGTTGTCGTAGCACGAGAAAGCGTTAAAACTAGGGTCTTTTACAATGTATACATGATAGCTTGTGTCGTTTGCAATTTCTTTTGGAGCTACCTTTCTGAATACACGATTGACGTATTCCTCGCCCTCCTTCCAATTGAAATAGATATTACCAGAAGTAAATAAGCCATTTTTGAAACTGACAAATTGTTGGGCGAATTCGTCAAATACTTTTTCGGTGTTACTCAAGTTTTTGTCCTTGTTCTTTTCTAGTGTTTCTATTGTTTTGGTATAAGAATCAGCATATGAAAAATGGTATTTTTCAGGAATCTGTTTGGGAGCCTCATATTCAAATTGCACTGTTTGCGCATGTGAGAACCAACTAAAAAGGATGAAAATAAAACAGAAGGATGGCTTTAGAAAAGGGTTCATATGTCTGAAATAAACCTCGAATTTAGTGAATAAACTTTCTTCTGACAAAAATCAGTTTGCAGTCGAGGTCAAAATCCTGTAATTTTGTCACTCAGTTACACTAAGCTTGAATCTTAGATAGTTACATCATGATAAAACATACCGTACTTCTTTACTATTGCTACGCCCGAATCGAAAATCCTGAGGAATTTCGTGAGCAACATCATATTTTTTGTCTTTCGCTCAACCTAGTGGGTCGTATTATTGTGGCTCCAGAAGGCCTGAACGGAACCGTTTCGGGTACCCGAGAAAGTTGCGAGGAATACATGAGAGTGGTCAAATCGGATCCTCGTTTTGCCAAAATAGATTTCAAAGTAGACGAATCCGAAACGCCCGCTTTTGCCAAAATGCATGTGCGTGTAAAATCCGAAATCGTTCATTCGGGTCTCGAACACATCGACCCAAACCAGCGTACGGGTGTTCATCTGGAACCTGCGGAATTCAAACAAATGAAAGACCGTGACGATGTGATCGTGCTGGACGTGCGTTCGAACTATGAACATAGTGTGGGGCATTTCAAAAATGCGGTCACTTTGGATATGGAAAATTTCAGGGAATTGCCAGAAAAAATGGCAGAACTTGAAAAATATAAAGATAAAAAAATACTCACCTATTGTACAGGCGGAATCAAATGCGAGAAAGCTAGCGCATTTCTACTCGAACAAGGTTTTGAAAATGTATACCAACTACATGGCGGTATTATAAAATATGGCATCGAAGCAGGTGGCGAAGATTTTGAAGGTAAATGCTACGTATTTGACAACCGTATCACGGTCGATGTGAATACCGTGAACCCAGTAGTGGTTTCGAAATGTTTCGTATGCGGAACTACGAGCGATCGAATGGTGAATTGTGCCAATGCCGAATGCAACAATCACGTTCCAATTTGCGAGAAATGTGGCTGGGAAATGGAAGGATCATGTTCGGCCGAATGCAAAACGCATCCTGAAAAACGAGCGTACGATGGCACGGGCTATTATGCCAAAAAGCCAAACGGCTACAATCCTTACTTGAATGTAAAAGGAAGGGATAAATTGAAATTGGCGAAGTAATTCTTTTTTAGACCTTACAAGTTTTTAAAACCTTGAAGGTCTAAAAACCTAACTATATCCAACCAATTCTTCCTTGATCGCTTCGGCCATGATGGCGGTTAATGAGAATAATTTTTCATTCAAAAGATACTCTTTGTGAATGTTCACGATCAGCACGTCCACTTCGATTTTTTCGTGAACGTACAGTAGGATATTATTTTCTTTTACAGAAGAAAAATTGCCATTGTGCGAAACAGCAAACGGTTTATTCCATTTGGCTTCTGCTTTTTGTTCTAATGCGGATGAAAAAGCGTGCAATTTTTCAGGATACGAAAAACTTAAATCGAGCGTATCGGTCTTGAGATTTTTGCGTTTCAAATAGGTAAGATGCACAAATCCAACGTCTTTGTGTTCGTTTTCGTAGGTTGTGAATACCAAATACATGCTATTTGCGCCAGCCTTGATTCTTTCCAAATCTTTCATCCAGTCGAAAAACACATCGGGCACTTCCTCGTCTGTTTTTTGAATATAGGCTTTGTTGTTTCTGAAATTGTAAGCACATTCCTGATCCAATCCTTTGTCGCCAAAACTTTCTTCTAATACTTCGGCTTCATCTCCAAAAAATTCATTAGATATGAAATTGCATTTCATTTTTTCAGCCAAACAATACACAAAATACCCAATACTTTGCTTGGTGAGCGAATCGGGCGAAACCAGTGTCAGTTTGCTGTTTTTGTTGCCAAAATAGCCATACCGAGTATTTATCTCCCGATATTCCATGAATAATTTATCTACTACTCGGCCGTGTACAATTACTTTTTTGTACCGAAAACGAAATTCATTATTTCCCTCGGCTATCTTGTACAAATCAACTTCCGAAAGCTCCAAATTCACTTTTACAGCATCCATACTCAATTGGCCTCTGCGCACTTTACAGGCAATTTCGGGAATGTATTTTTTGTAAAACGCATCTTTTAGCTTGCGTCTGGAATCAGCAATGTGTTTTTTATAATTGGTTTCTTCCATTTTTTGCACAAAGCCAGACGAGATAATACCGACAGGAATGGCCGTGATGATAACGCCAATAATCCCAACCAAACCACCTAAAAACTGTCCCATCGGAGTCATCGGGTACACATCGCCATAGCCGATAGTGGTAAGTGTCACCACTGCCCACCAACATGCATGAAGGATACTTGGAAATTTGTCGGGCTGTAAATCTTTCTCAAGCCAAAAAATTAGCGTGGCCGAAACGATCAGAACCGATGAAAAAAGTAATAGTGTGGCGGTAAGTTCTTGTTTCTTTTCGATGATGATTTTATTGATCAAACGAATCGAATGAGAATATTTTACAAGATTGAAAACACGCAATAGCCTCACTATTCGCAAGATACGAATATGACGCAAGTCTACTTGAATGATAAATGGGATGAAATACGGAATAATTGCCAATAGGTCAATCCATGCCATTGGGGTTAAAAGGAATTTTCGATAGGCGTGCCATTTGAATTTGGATGGATACCGAATATCCGAAACCCAGAGCCTACAAATGAATTCGATACTAAAAACAAGAACGGTGAATATTTCAAAAATATCAAACTCTAAGGAATAGGCATATTCAATTTCATCAAACGATTCGAGCACGATTGCCAGCACATTCAAAAGCACCAAAATCTCGATAAAAAGATCGAATCGTACCGAGTAGGTGTTCAGTGGTGGAGTGATCCCGAATGATTGGGCAACAAAACGTTTGAAGGAATGTATTCTTTTCAAAAGGCCTAGTTTATACCGTATTTAATAACACCAATTATAACCAAAATAACTATCATTCAGAAATTCACCTAAACATAACACGATTTCTGAGCACAATCATTTCCTATTCGAACTCCTTTAGTTATTATTACATCAAACATTTTTGTAATCCATGAAAACGATCCTAGTTCCTACCGATTATTCGGGCAATGCCCATCACGCATTGCGATTTGCGATTTATTTAAGCGAAACCATCGACCTGAAAATATGTGTTTTTCATTGGGCCGAGATTTTGATCCCAACCAGCACACCACAGCATTTGTACAAAGAAATATATCAGCAACAATTGGATGCTAGAGTAGACGACCTAAAAGCGGATACCGCCAAAGTGTTAGAATCTCTAGAAATAATTGGGGAAAATAAAAAGATCGAATACATCGTAAAAGACAGTTCAGACATGAACGTAAGTCTGGTAGAAGCGGTCGATGAACACAAAGTGGATATAGTAGTGATGGGAACACATGGCGCAAGTGGCCTAAAAAAAGTGTTCTTCGGAAGCAATACTACGCAAGTAATCGAGGCGGCACAAATCCCTGTGATTGCCATTCCTGAATCTTACCAATTAGCTCCAATTCACAAAATAGCCTATGCTTCTGATTTGAAAGATGTAGTGGGCGAAGTAGGCGAATTGGTTCGTTTTGCAAAAATGTTCAATGCTAGCATCGAAATATTTCATGTTTTCCCAAGTTTCCCTCAATGGGTAGATCCTTCAGAAGACAACATCGCGGCACTTTCAGCAAAACTTCACGAAGCTTATCCTGGTCAGAAATTCAATATTCAAGTAGTGCAAACCTACAAAGAAAATGACGTGGTGACAGGAATTGAAACATTTGTAAAAAGCTTTAAACCAGACGTTTTGGCAATGTTTACCGTGAAGCGTACTTTCTGGGACAAACTTTTTGACGCAAGCCGTACCGAAGAGTTTGCCTTCAACGCCACGATTCCTCTTTTGACATTGAAAAAGAAATAATACTTTTAGTCATCAGTCGTCAGAGAACAACTGACGACTGTTAACTGACAACTGATGACTAAACTAGACATTCTTGCCATTGCCGCACATCCTGACGATATTGAAATATCATGTTCTGGTATTCTGATGCTTCATGCTTCGAAAGGACTAAAAGTAGGAATTCTCGACCTAACCCAAGGCGAAATGGGTACGCGAGGAACGCCTGAATTGCGCATGATCGAATCGGCTAATGCGGCTAAAATACTTGGACTTTCGGCTCGCGAAAATATCAAATTGAAAGATTGTTTTTTTCAGAACGACCCTGAAAGCCAGCTAAAAGTAATCGAACAAATCCGCAGGTTTCAGCCCGAAATCGTGATTTGCAATGCGCCCGAAGACCGACATCCCGATCATGGTAAAGGTGGCCGTTTGGCGGTGGATAGTTGTTTTTATTCGGGACTTGCCAAAATAGAAACTACTTGGGAAAGCCAAAAACAAACCGCTTGGCGACCAAAACAAGTGTATCATTACATCCAAGACCGTTTCTTGACTCCTGATTTGGTGATGGACATCACGCCATTTTGGGAACGCAAAAGAGAAGCTCTAAAAGCCTATTCAAGCCAGTTTTACGACCCCAATAGTACCGAACCGCTTACTTATATTTCGACCTCTGCTTTTTGGGATTTCCTCGAAGCCCGCTCGCGCGAACTTGGCCACTACATCAGCACGCCATTTGGCGAAGGATTGATCAAAACTAAGATGATGGAAGTGAAGGATTTGTTTGATTTGGGGTAACGATGCCTTTTATCTGGGAATGAAAGCCTAAGTGACTTGTGCACTTTATAACTCAATCCAAGCGAAAAGCAATGAATTGATTCAAAGAACTATCGAAACCTTTTATTTCAAAATAGAAAGATGCTTTAACTTGGCCTGCTCTTGGATTTTTTTAAGCAATTCCGAGTTTTTGGCAGCCTCTACGATTTTGGCACTCAATTCTTTAGTCATTATCATTGCAGTTGCTTTCATCTTGCTACTTTATCGTTTGTAAATATAAAATACTTCGTTTGATGTTCCTAAAACAAATTCCACCAGAGATGTTTCTTGTAGAATTTTAATTTCGATTACATCTTTCAGTTCTTGGTAATAGTTGGTTACTAAACGGTTATATAATTTTTGCTTGATTTTTGTATTACCTTCTAATAGCACACAAGCACTCGACTTCGAATTTAAAAAATCAATAATAATATTCATTACCGTTGCCATTATTTGTGCTAAATCGCCATTGTTTGACACAATTGTATCCGAAACGGTATCAGTTTCAATGGCGTAATCGGCCAAGACTAGGTTAAATGTGTCCTTTTCTATTTGTTGAAATATGACAACTTTAGGAATATCCTTTTTGCCTCTACTTACAAAAGTGTAATACGTTTCATAGTCATTAAAATATTCATACCCTTCTTTATTCATACAGCCAATCCTGAATCTACAAAGAAGCCAACCTAACTGTTACCGCATTTTTGTGAGCGTGAAGCATTTCGTTTTCGGCCATTAATTCTACGGTTGGACCTAGATTCTGAATTCCCTTTGGTGTAATTTTTTGAAAAGTCACTTTTTTAACGAAACTATCCAAAGAAACTCCACTATAAGCGCGTGCATAGCCGTTGGTTGGCAATGTGTGATTGGTTCCTGAAGCGTAATCGCCAGCCGATTCTGGTGTATAATTTCCTAAGAATACAGAACCTGCATTCTGCACTTTTTCGCCCAAACTTTCTGGGTTTGCAATGGCCAAAATCAAATGCTCTGGGGCATATTCAT